>JAYRNS010000354.1:0-2911 GCA_041912075.1 Anaerolineae bacterium | reverse complement strand
CGTCATATCCGCGGGCGGTTTTTTTGAAGCCACCGCCGACGGTCGACTTTGCGCCGGTAGACTCGTGGCTTTCGCCCCCTCCTACGGTCGATCGCCAGCCGCTGGACGTGTTATTTTCGCCTCCGCCCACTGTCGCCATCATGGCCGTCGTAAAATCGGCATGGTTGTCACCGGCGGTGGTGGCCTGCCCGCCGCCGGCGGTGCCATAGTGATCGGTCACGCGATTGGGGGCCAGGTTGGTTCCCCCACCGCTGATCGTCCCGCCCTGCACGCCGGCGGTGATCGTATTACCGCTGTAACCGCCATTGAGATTGGGTCCCAACCCGGGGCTGAGCAGCAGGACGCGGCTGCCGTTGACGCGCAGTTCCAGCGCCTGGTTGTCGGTGGTGCCGACGAAGTAGGTGCCCGGTGTCGTGCCGGCATGGCCGGTGAGCAGCCAGCCATCGGCCAGGTATGTGCCGTTGGTGCCCCAGCGTCCGGCCGTCAGCTGGATGTCGAAGATGTCGACGTCACTGTCGTGGTCGACGTCGCACGCCGGGTTATAGCCGGCATCGGGGGTACAGGGGCCGGCGGGCGGACGCGGGGGCCGGTGCTGCCAGGGCCCCGGACACGAGCAGAAAACAGGCCACCAGCCCCATCAAAAGACCGAGTCGCATGGTATTCATCATAGATTCCTCCTCTGATCCCCATGACCCTGGCCCTTCAGTCACCCGCCAACCCCAGGGTCGCCTCGACCGCCGCCAGCCGTGCGTGCAGATCGGCATTGTGTTTTTGCAGCACGGCAATCTCGACATCTTTTTCCTGTACGATCTGGTACAACCCCTGGATACTGGCCAGTGCCACGCCGTCGAGATCACCGGTGGTGATGACCGTGTCGCTGTCACCCAGCCCAAAGGCTGCATAGAAGTCCTGCGCCATCGGCCCCATGCGCCGCACCTGGGGGTCGGTCCCGATCGCGTTCCAGGTAGTGATGGGGATCCCGACTAGTTTCGCCAGGATCTCTTTGCCATCGACTGGCTCGAAGTTCTCCTTCTGGTTGCGATCGCTCGAACAGCCCCAGGAGCCACCGTTGTAGGCCGCACACAGCCAGGTTGCGGTGCCGCTGGCGTTGATGCCCAGGATGAAGCGTGCACCGCCGGTGAAGCGGGCGGTGAGGGCATTGTTGACACCGGGTGCAAGGTCGAAGTCGTTGCTGTCGGCCAGCACAAAGGCACCCGGATTGGCCGCATTGGCCCGCCGGCCGGCGGCAAAGCTGTAGTTGCCGCTGGCCAGGTTGTCATAACCACCGGGTATCGTGGCATACTGGCCGCTTGCCACGTTGCTGCTGCCACCGCCGATGGCGGTACCCTGGGCGCTGGCATCGTTGAACACACCGCCGGCCACCGTCGTGTAGTACTGCCCGGGGTCGCCGGCCCGGTTGTCACGGCCACCGCCGATCGTGCCGCCGTCACCAAAGACCCAATTGCCGAAACCGCCGCCGATCGTGCCGGCATCGGCGCCGATCAGGTTGAGGAAACCGCTGCGCCCGCCGCCGGCGATCGTCGCCGCGTCGATGCCGTCGCTGACGGTGTTCAAACCGTAGCCGCCGACAATGTTGGGGCCAAACAGCGCGTCGGTGGCCGGTACAATGCGCAGGGCACGCTGATTGTTGACCTTGATCTCGAAGGCCTGGCTGTCGGTGGTACCCAGGAAATTGGTGCCGGCCGTCGTGCCGGCATTGCCCGTGAGCATCCAACCGTCGGCCAGGTAGGCGCCGTTGGTATTCCACCGGCCAGCGGTGCGCTGGATGTCGATGATGTCGACGTCGCCGTCACGGTCGACATCGCACGCCGGGTCATAGGACGCGCCGGGCAGACACGGGCCGGTGTACGGTCGCGCTGACCGTGCTGCCGCAACGAGGGACGGCATGAGCAGGCAGGCAAGCATCAATATGAGAATGGTCACTGGTAGGAGTCTCATCGTTACGCCTCCGATTGTGTGGTAGGGTTGGATGGGGGAGACCAGGTTGGGTAAGATTGTAGTTGGATACGAGGAATTGTCAACGTACTGGCACCGCAACCCAGCGCCACTGTGATGCGTATACACTTCTGCGTTCAGACTGAAAATCCGCATCTGAGACCACTCAAAGGGAGGGAACCCAATGGAAACCAGGAAGCTCTATCGCTCGAAGAAAAATCGTATGATTGCCGGCGTCTGCGGTGGTCTGGGGGAATACTTCAACATCGACCCGACCCTTGTGCGTTTGCTGTTTGTGCTGATTGGCCTGACCGTCGGCGGCGGCGTGTTGATTTACCTCTTGCTCTGGCTGCTCGTGCCCGAGGAACCTGCATAGGTGGCGGTCCACACCCGCCCTGCGACTTCAACCTGTAGGGGCGGTTTCAGATCGGGGCTGGCGCCTGACGCTGGCTGGCAATACCAACCCGAACGAACGAATGAGGCGGGTGCTCGGATAGGTGCCCGCCTCAATTGAGCCAAGGAGCGAGGTCGGTGCTCCTGTGTGCTGCGCCGCCGAACTGGTGTTCGGCGCTCCCCGCTCGGCCGAACTGGTGTTCGGCGCTCCCCGCTGCGCGGCCGAACTGGTGTTCGGCGCTCCCGTCCGCTCAATCTGCCCCCCGAATCCGTTGACAGTAATCCGTTCCCATCACCCCCTACTCCCTACTCCCTACTCCCTACTTCGTTTGGCCGCTCTCCCCGAATATGCTACAATCCGCCCATCTTGCACACGGAGGAATCCCGGCATGGACCCGGTTGCCCTGCGGATTGGGCCGATTACGATCTACTGGTACGGCCTGCTGATCGTCATCGGAGCCATCATGGCTGCTGTGATCGCCTGGGTCGAGGCCAAACGGCGCGGTGAGAACCCTGAACACGTGTGGAACCTGGTGGCCTGGGTGCTGCTGTTCGGCATCAT
>JAYRNS010000353.1:0-5238 GCA_041912075.1 Anaerolineae bacterium | reverse complement strand
GTGACCTGCGGTTCCTGGGTGTGGCCATCCCGGCGGGTCTGATTCTGGGTTTCATCGTCTATCTGACGATCAGTGCCTTTCGACGTGACACCAGGCTGCAGGTGGCCCAGGGAGAGGCGCTGCTCCTGATCGCCCTGCTCTCGGCGATTGCCGGCTATTTTGTCGAAATCCACTTTGGCATCGCCATCGCGGCCACGCGTACCCACTTCTGGGTGCTCACCGGTGTGCTGTTGGTAACCGGGCTGGGCTGGCTGGACCTGAAGGGCACCGAGCCGGCCGCCGTCGCGGCGAACGTCACGGCGGAGGCCGCGCCCGCGCCTGGTCCTGCCCGCAGCCCGGCCCCCAAGCGCAAACCGCGCAGCGCACCGGCGGCGAATACCCGGCAGCCAGCACGCCCCACCGCGCACACAGGGAGCGCGCTGGCTCGTGTCCTGCCGTATGCGTTCATGGCGGCCATTATCGTTTGCACGCTCGCCTGGGACTTTCTCGCCAACCAGGGCAGGGATACCAATCCGTTGAGCATCATCTGGAATGCGCTGGCCATCAAGATGCAGAATGGCCAGCCGGTTACCAGCCTGGGGATCTTCTGGCTGCTGCTGTTCACGCTGCTGGTGGGCACCATGCTGGCCCTGGGTGACGTGGCCAGCGGTCAGCGCGGGTCGAACCGCCGCTGGTGGTTGACCAGTGTTGGTGTTTATATGGGCATCGCCCTCGGCGTCGGCTTTCTCTTTGCGCTGATCCATGCCATACGCATCGGTCTGGGCACGGCGATCCAGAGCACCAGCCAGATCACGGTCGAGTCCCTGAGCAGCTACCTGGTCAGTTACATTTACGACTACTACGTGATGGCCTTCATCCTGCTCCTGGTGCTGGCCTGGTCGCTGTGGCGTTTGCTGCCGGTGCGCACGGCCGCCTGGACCGGACGCGGCTGGATCACCGGTCTGGCCGTCGGGGTGGTCACCGTGGTGGTGGTTTTGTTCATCAACCAGGTCAACGTGGCACTGGTGCGGGCCGATACGTTCTACAAACAGGGCCAGGCGTACGATGCAGCCAGCCAGTGGGACGGTGCTATTTATCTGTACAGCCGGGCGATCGATATTGCGCCGGACGAAGATTATTATTACCTCTTCCTGGGACGCTCGATGCTGGAGAAGGCCAAATCGGTCGACGACCCGGCGCAGCAGCAGGAGTGGCTCAACCAGGCGGAAGCGGTGTTGACGGCGGCCCAGCGCTTGAACCCGCTCAATACCGACCACACCGCCAACCTGGCGCGCTATTACCGTTCGCGCGGTGAGCTAACAGACAATGTGGCCGAACGACGTCAGGAGTGGTTGAGTTCGCTGAAACTCTACGACATGGCGACGACGTTGAGTCCCAACGCCGCCCATTTGTACAACGAAGCGGGTCTGGTGAGTTATCTCTTGGGCGACCTGGAAAAGAGTCAAAACAACGAGCAGGTGGCCAACCAATACTTCGACCAGGCTCAGGCCAAGTACGACAAATCCCTGGCGCTTGACCAGTTGTTTGCCCAGACGTATCTCTTCCTGGGTGATCTCTACCGGGCGCGCGGGCAGAACGAACAGGCGATTGCCACCTACCAGAAAGCCACGGAGGTCAGCCCAGGCCTGGTCCAGGCGTGGAGTGCTCTGGCCTACCTGTATACCCAGGATAACCGTTTGCAGGATGCCATTGCCGCCAACCTGAAAGTCACCCAGCTGAATCCACGCGATTCGCTGGCCTGGCGTAACCTGGCGTTGTTCTACGAACGCACCAACCAACTGCCGCAGGCCCTGGAGGCTGCGCAGCGTGCCCTGGCAGTGGCCAGTAACGCCGACAAACCGCAGCTGGAGAAAGTGGTACAGCAGCTGCAGGAGCTGCAGCCGAAATGAGCCGCGAAGTCTTGATCGTCGTGACCGCCCTCGTCCTGGCCCTCGGCGGTACGCCCCTGGCTCGGCAGGTGGCCTACCGCTTCGACATGGTCGATCATCCCAACGCGCGCAAGGTGCATGTCAAACCAACGCCGCTGCTGGGGGGTGTGGCGATTTACGTGTCGTTCATGCTGGCCTTGATCTTCCTGGGCAACCGGTTCTACATCAGCCAGCTGGTCGGTATCTTCGTCGGCGCGTCGTTTATGTCGTTTCTGGGTTTGATCGACGACAAGCGCGGCATGTCGCCCTGGGTCAAACTGCTCGGTCAAATCGCCGCGGCCATCATCCTGGTGATTTCCGGTGTCTACATTGTGGCATTACCCTGGCCCTGGGTCAACTATGCCATCACGATTGTGTGGGTGGTCGGTATCACCAACGCCATGAACCTGCTGGACAACATGGATGGCCTGTCGAGTGGACTGGCGGCGATTGCGGCGACCTTTTTTATGCTGCTGGCCGTTCTGAGCGGCCAATACCTGGTTGGAATTCTAGCGGCAGCGTTGTTGGGTGCATGCATTGGTTTTCTGCGCTACAATTTCAACCCGGCCAGCATCTTTATGGGCGACAGCGGCTCGCTGTTTATCGGGTTCGTGCTGGCGGCATTGGCCATCAAGCTGCGCTTCCCCAGCAACATCGTCCTGGTGACGTGGATGGTGCCCGTGCTGGTCCTGGGTATTCCCATCTTCGACACGACGTTGGTGTTCATCTCGCGCTTGCGCCGCGGGCTCAACCCACTCACGACACCGGGTAAGGATCACCTTTCGCACCGGATCGTGCGGATGTACAACGCTTCGCGACGCGAGGCAGTGCTGATCATTTATTTGTTGGCAGGCATGCTGGGGCTGTTGGCAATCTTTGTCACCCGGACGACGGTGATCGAGGCCTACGTCGTGGCAGCCATCGTGGTGGTCATCGGTGCGTGGGCGATCTGGCGGCTCGAGCAGGTGCCCCTCGCCGACCCACCCACGATGACATCGTCTGTACCCACCAGTCCGGAGGGCAACGAACCGGGCACGTCGCGGGTGGAGCCGCACGAAGGACGTGCTTGACAGACGGCATCTTGCCGTGATCGGACACTACCGTGTTTCTGAACCGCATAACCGATGGCAATCGGTTTCGCCATTTTGAAATCCCATTCGAGGTAAACATTCATGTTCTCACGTAATCGCTCACTGGCCGTGGTTGTGCTGATTGTTGCCGTAGGCCTGCTTGGTCTGCTGGCTGCCTGCACGACACAACCTGCAAGCCAAACCCCCTCGTCAGCCGTCAGCACCATGCCGGCTGGCGAAACCACACCTGTCGCAGCCGACAGCGGCACACCGGTGCCCGCTGCCAGCCAGCAACCGATCACTTCCACCGGTAAACAGTGGAGTGAACCGCCGGCCATGAGCATCGATCCCACCAAGATCTATTTTGCCACGCTCAAAACCGACAAGGGTGACATCAAGGTCGAGTTGTACGCCGATAGCGCGCCGAAAACAGTCAACAACTTCGCTTTTCTGGCCCGCGAAGGATTCTACGACAACACGACCTTCCACCGTGTCATTCCCGAGTTCATGGCCCAGGGTGGTGACCCCACCGGCACCGGCACCGGCGGCCCGGGCTACCAGTTCGAAGACGAAATCGATCCGAGCAAGGTGTTCGATGGACCCGGTTACCTGGCAATGGCCAACGCCGGCCCGAACACCAACGGCAGCCAGTTCTTCATCACGACGGTACCCACGGAATGGCTGAACGGCCAACACACCATTTTTGGTAAAGTTGTCGAGGGTATGGACGTGGTGCAGAAGCTGACACCGCGCGACCCATCGCAAAACCCAACCACACCGGGTGACACGCTGCTGTCGGTGGAGATCAGCGAAGGGACGCAGAGCCTGCTGCCTCCGCCCACCCCGACGGTACCGCCCACTGCGACCCCGACTCCGAACCCGCCAAAGCCGGCCGCCGGCCGCCCGTTGGCCAGTGTACCGGTGGCGGAACGCGAGGGCCTGTACAACGTACCGCCTGAGCTCACCATCGACAAGAGCAAAACCTACAAAGCGATCGTGACCACGAACCGCGGCGAATTCGAGATCGAGCTGATGCCCGAGGCGGCACCGCAGAGCGTCAACAGCTTTGTCACGTTGGCTGATCTCGGTTTCTACGACGGTATGCCGATTGCCTATAACGACCCGACGGTGCTCATTGGCGGCTCGCCCGGTGGTCAGCCGAGCAGTGATGTCGGTTATACCGTGCCACTCGAAATCTCGCCCTCGATCACGCACACCCTGGGTACGGTGGGTCTGTACCATACGCAGGATCAATCGGCATCCAGCGGCAGCCAGTTCTACATCATGCTGCAGGCCGTACCCAATCTGGATGGACAGTTCAGCATCTTCGGCAACGTGACATCGGGCATTGAGGTCGTGCAAGCCTTGCGCGGACCGGCCGCTGGGACGACACCCGACGCCACACCGACCAGCCCTGACGTCATCGAGAAGATCGAAATCGTTGTAGAATAGGCCAGCTTGCCCGTGTGAGACGTGCCCCCAAGAACTTTGAGAAATTGACCGAGCAAGAATCCCAGAGAAGATGGCTCGGTTGATTTCTTGAAGTTCAAAGGGTGCGCGTCTCACACACCCCCCGGCATGGGAGGCGCATGGAGGCTGAAACTGTCCCGGAGCCCGCCGCGCGGCATCCGGCGTTGCGCTGGACGCGCGGTTGGCGCCGGTCGCTGCCGCGACTCTTGGCCCTGCTGCTGGCAATTGTCATCAGCGTGGCCATCTTTGCCCTGCGCGACCAGGTAAAACAGCTGGCATCTCTCGGCTACCCAGGTGTCTTCCTGATGAGCCTGCTGGGCAATGCGACCCTGGTGCTGCCGGTGCCTGGTCTGGTGCTGGTTTTTGCCGCGGGCAGTGCGCTCAATCCACTGCTGGTAGGGGTTGCCGCCGGCCTGGGCATGGCCCTGGGCGAGATGACGGGTTATCTGGCCGGTTACAGCGGGAGCGCCATCGTCGAAGAGAGTGCGCGCTACGACCAGATCGAACACCTCATGCACCGCTTCGGCGGCTGGGTGATTTTCGTGCTGGCGCTGATTCCGATCCCGCTGTTCGATCTGGCCGGCATCGCGGCCGGCGCCATGCGTTTTCCGGTCGGCTCGTTTCTGGTGGCGACGGCTGCCGGCAAAATCATCAAGGCCACGATCGTCGCCCTGGCTGGTGCTGGTGCACTGGCCGCGCTGGAGTCGTGGCTGCACTGAAGAAAAAGGTTGTGTATGGAGTGGTGGCAAGAACTGTTTGACGAAACTTATCTGAACCTGTGGGCGCACAAG
>JAYRNS010000352.1:0-1522 GCA_041912075.1 Anaerolineae bacterium | reverse complement strand
TGATACGCGATGATGTGCCTGACGCGCTGTTCGCCAGCAGCAACGAGTGGGGCGTGCCCGACCTCGATATGACCATGCAGGCGCAGTATGCGGTGTTGCCGGTATTGCCCTGGGGCAGCCTACCGAGGCATAGCGCGAAGATGCGCGGTACATGGTGCTTTTACATCGACGACTACAAATTCAACGCCTTATGGACCAACCCGGCACCAGTCGTCAATACGCGGTGCATCAATGCAGTGGAGCCGAACGTCAGCACCAATGACCAGATGCCACCCGCAGTGGCGCTGTGGGGCGTATACCGTAAGCGGTGGATTGCCCGATGGTGGCAATCGGTTGGCGTGCGGATATTCGTTGATCTGAATGTGTCCGAGCGTTATCGAGAACTCAACCTGCTTGGCGTGCCACGCGGATGGCTGGCATACGCAACACGGGGTATCGAGGCGGAAGGCACGCAACCAATCGACGCCGATTACGCCATTGCCTGCGAACGCGCAGGAACCACGCCGCTATTCATGGTTTACGGCGGGCGGCGGATGATACAGCAACATTGTATGGAGCGCGGGTATATTTGGGTGCCTGAGTTGGCAGGACGCACCAGAAAGGATGGCAACGATGGGTAGAGGTGGTGGTAAAGGAGGAGGGGGAAGGGCGAGTGGTGGGAATAGAGGTGCGAGCAAGGCACCTAACCCGGAGGCCATAACCAGTATCACACCGGGGCGGCGTAATGCGGCGCAGACAGAGTTAATTAACCGCGTCGAGCGCCACCTGAATGCGCAGTCTCCAACAGCTAGACGCACAAATAAAACGCTTAGGGATTTGCAGCAGAAAGTATCTGCCGCGAGGGCTGTCACTGGTCAAGCGTTTCAGTGGGCATCACCGGCAGAGAAGAGTTTAGCAGAAACTTTCTTCCGGGAAGGTTTTTGATCTAAGGATTGACACCACATGGCATACACACCTCCCCCCACATTCGCCGATGGTCAGGTAGCGAGCGCGGCCGCGCTCAACGTCCTGCGCGATGACATCCAATGGCTGTACGGCATTGCGCAGGCGCCCAACCCGGCCATGATGATCGTCAGGCAAGAGGGGTCATGGTTCACCGGGCCGGCGTACTTCGCCATGCGCCACAAGCACCAGTACCTGCGATTCCGCATCCAGGCGCGCTGGTGGGCGTCGGACTCGGCCGACAACCCCAACGTGCGCGCCGAAATCTACGTCTCGAATCAAGAGGCGCTGGTCATCAACTGGTTTGCGAATACGCCAACCCCCACAACCAACGTGCTCAACGGGGACGGCACCCGCACAAAGACTTGGGACAGCTACATCGACCTTGACGATGTGTCGGGGTTTTCGGCCAACGTGGGGCAGGTGTACGAGATCAAATTGATCGGGGTGCAGGAGTCGGACGGCGAGGCTGTGCCGGATTCGGCTTATTACGAGAGCACCTATATCTTTGAGTCGGACAGTACCGCATAATGCCAGACGATGTGATTCAGTTCGACAAAAACGGGGTGGCGGTCTATAC
>JAYRNS010000351.1:0-7079 GCA_041912075.1 Anaerolineae bacterium | reverse complement strand
TCGATTGAACCCAGCTGTGTACGTGGCCTGATTATCTCGGCATCCCCATGGCCAGCCCCCGCCATTCCCCGCGCCCAAGCCAACTTCGTGCCCTTCGTGCTCCAAAACCCTCTCCTTTACCTGGCTGCCTTACCCCACACCCGTCGCTATATAGACAAAACGACGATGTTGTGCTATGGTAAGGATAATATTGGAGCATGACCAGCCCATGAGCCCGAGCACACGTCTTATCCAACAGGTAGTCAACTACGCCGGTGACGATGCCCAGCCCTTATTGGCGCGCGCCCTGGCCCTGGCCGAGAAAGCCCATGCGGGCAGGGTCTGTCAGGGGGACCAGCCTTACGTGGCACACGTCATCGCCGTGGCTGAGTTGTTAAGCGCCTGGCGTGCTCCAGTCGAGGTCGTCATTGCAGGTCTACTCCACGACGTCACAGACCGCCGCTATGCCGTAGAGCCAGCAGCCGATGCCGTGCGTGAGGTGTTTGGCGGTCAGATGGTGGACCGTATTGAATCGATTGTCCAGTTAAGTCGGGTGGGTTTGCTGGAGGTCGCTGGGAAATCAGACAACTTGCTCTACGACCCGGAAGCTGAGGTCACGCATTTGCCCGGTATCGTGCGCGTACTGCACCAGGATCCGGTAGCAGCCGCCATCAAGATCGCCGACCGCATCGAGAAACTCACTTCGCGCTGCGCCTTACCAGCCGAACAAGAACAGAACTTTGCGCTAGCAACGATGGGCATCTTCGTGCCCATCGCCAACCGCTTGGGTATGTGGCGCGCCAAGCGCGCTCTGGAAGACGGTGCGTTCCAGTTGCTTCACCCCGACGAATACGCCGAAACCGCCCAGCGCTACAGCCTTGAAAAACGTCTGGCCGCGGCCGAGGGCATGCTCCGGGCCGCGCAGGACCATCTCTCGCATGCGGGGATCCAGGCAGAGGTGACGCTGCTGCCGGTCAGCCTGTATTCGTTGTACCGCAAACTACTGCACGCTGACAGAGCAATCCCCATCCACCTGCTGACACCCCTGCTGATCCTGGTCGATTTAACCGACAGCTGTTATGCCGCGATGCGTGCGATGCACCATTTATGGCCGCCGCTCACCGGGCAAGTCTTTGACTACATCGCCAGCCCCAAGTCGAACCAGTACCGTGGCATTCACACTCGTTTGCGCTACGAGCCTGGTCCGCCCTTGACCACCCTCATTCGCACCCATGAAGCGCACCTGGTTGCGGAACACGGCATCACCGCCCGCTGGGCCGGCGTGCCCGAAGACCTTCTGCCGAAACCCCCGGAATGGCGTGATCCACCACCTCATCGAATTGCGGTGTTCACGCCGAATGGTGATCTCAAGGAGCTGCCCCGGGATGCCACGACGATCGACTTTGCCTACGCTGTTCATCCACAGATCGGGCATCAATGTGTGGGCGCGATGGTCAATGGTGAGTCGGTGCCCCTGGAGCGCATTCTGCACACCGGCGATGTCGTTGAGATCGTGACGAGTGAATCCAGTGTTGGACCGCGCGAAGATTGGTTGACGACGGTCAAGTCACGCCGGGCGCGCAGCGAAATCCGCCGCTGGCTGATGTCGCAAGGCCCTGACGGCGTTGCTCAGCAAGGCTGGAATTTGCTGGATGCCAAACTCCGCGAGGTCGGCGCCACATTGACGTCGGCCGAGACCGCTGGTCGGGTCCGGACCGTCGCTCCAGAACTGGGCTATAGCACCGCGCGCGAGCTGCAGATTGCGTTGGCGCTCGGGCGTTTGACGCCTACAACCGTGCTGGCGCGCATGCAGCAAGCAGCACAAGATCACGGTACACCCATTCCCAGGGCCATCAGTGTGCCCCTGGTTTTTGCCCATCTACCGCGACGTCTGGCCAAGTGCTGCAAGCCGCTTGCCCCCGATCCCATTGTCGGTTACGTCACACAACACGATGAGGTCGTTGTGCACCGGGCCACGTGCCCGACAGTCCGCCGGCTCAAGCCGCTGCTGTCGGTCGAGTGGCAGACACGGCCCTGGCAGGATGCAGCGCAGATTCGCATCAGTGCCGAAGATCGGGCTGGCCTGGTGCGTGACATTGCAGCGGCGGTGACCGACTCAGACATTGCCATGAGCCACTTCCACGCCGATCGCATGGAGGATGGTTCGGCACGCATTACCTTGGACCTGGATCAGACGACCTCACACCAGATCAAGGCCCTTCTGGATCGGTTGCGGGCGGACGAGAGCATCCGGCACGTCGATTGGGGCGACACGGCGTCGGACAGCCAGCCCGACCCTTCCCAGTACTTCCAAATTCCTTATACGTTGAGCCCAGTCACCGGCTCACGTTTCTTCGGCCGGGACGCCGAGTTTCTCAGGCTGGCCAACTATCTGCATGACCCCACACCGGGCAAAGCCATCTTGCTCTGGGGGCCACGGCGTATCGGCAAGACCTCGTTGCTGCGACAGTTGGAGCACATTCTGTCGGGCAGTATTTATTTGCCGGTGTTCGTGGATATGCAAAGCATCAGCGGTCAAGATACGGCTGTGTTACTGCATACGATCGCCAAACGGCTGGCAACCGCGGTCAACCATCCGGCTGTCGCTGTGCCAAAATTCAACCGCATGCGCCGCGATCCGCTCGGCTATCTTCGCCCCTTTGTGGATTCGCTGCGCGGCGCCGAGAGCCGTCACATCGTCCTGATCCTGGACGAATTCCAGGTGTTGGCAGGTTTGCGCGAAGAGAAGGCCAGCCTGGCGGACAGCTTTGGCTATCTGCGCAGCCTGATCACCGGCGGCGGTCAAATCAGTTTTCTCTTCAGTGGCGGCGGTGTGCTCGATTCGCTACGCAAACAGGTGGGGGCTTCATCACTGCTGAACGTGACCCACACGCAGAAAGTGGACTGCTTACCGCGCAACGAGGCGCGGCGTCTGATCGTAGAGCCGGCCCAACATCTGACCTACGACGATGACGTTGTGGATGCTCTGTTGGCGCTAACGGCCGGTCATCCCTATTACCTGCACATGCTCTGCGGCGAGCTGGCGCTCAGCGCATACAACTCCGGTGGCACACGCGTCAGACAGGGACACCTGGACAGTGCGCTTGGCGATTGGCTGCCGGCGCAAGAGGAACACCATTTCAACCACTTGTGGGGTACCGATAGTGCTATCGATCACCGGGTGCAGCAGTATTACAGGCTCTTTCTAACCGCAGTTGCGACGATGACGCCGGATGGTGAAGACTGGGTGTCTTTTGAGGTGTTATGCAAGGCATTGGAACTTGCATACCTCCAGGAACAGGCGATTTGGCAAGGGTTGCAAGCGCTGGCCAAGATGGACACGCTTGAGTTCGATGGTGAAGCACACTACCGGCTAAAGGTTCCGTTATGCCAGCGCTGGGTCAAAACCAATCACTCAATCGCAAGGATGCTTCGAGAGATCGCATGACAGACAACACATTTTTGTCGCGTGAACCAGTATGGACTGACGCGGGCTTTAGCGGCCGCAGCGGGGCACTGGCCTGGCTGACCGGTCAGCTCGGCCGCGAGATCCCCCAAAACTGCAACATCGTGGGCGAGCCCCGGATCGGCAAAACGTCGCTCCTGCACGCTGCCTATCGCCGGCGGATCGGGCTGCCGCCAGGCCAGACCAGCGTCTATGCCTGGGTCCGCCTGGTCGAATGGGCCGATCGCGGACCGGCAGCATTCTGGGCGCAGCTGCTGGCCCGACTGCGCGAAGCGGCCGCACGCGCCGGTGTCACCCTGGCCGGCGCCTCAGCGAACCCCAAAGACTCCCCGTGGCAGGCATATCAGGCCCTGGAGGACATGCTGGAGCATCTGCAGACCGTCCAGCCCCGCACGCGCGTGATCGTGCTCATGGACGACTTCGAGCTCCTGGTACCAGGGATCACGGCGCAAGGCCTCGATTGGCTGCGCGCTCTGGCAACTCGTTTTGCGCCGCTCTTTGCCCTGGTGATCACCAGCACCGACCCGTTGGAGCAGGTCTGCCGCCCACTGGGCGCCGACCAGGTGTCGCCGCTGCCTAACATCTTTGCGACGTACCACCTGGGCCTGCTCACCGAGGAGGAGACCGCCGGCCTGATCCAGGCCGCGCACAAGGCGGAAGGCCAGCCGGCACTCTCCCCTGAGCTTGTCCAGTTTATCCGGCGTGAGACTGGCCGCCATCCAGATCTGCTGAAGTTAGGTTGTGGCTACCTCTTCCAGGCGCAGACCGAGGAGGGCGACATGCTCAGCCCGGACGAGCTGCTGGACGCAGTGCGCAGCGATTTTCGTTACGATGCCCACGCGCGCTGGTTGTGCGAACGGCTCTACGCGCGGCGCACCGATGAAGAGCGTGCCATCCTCGCGAGCATAGGCGGTGGTGTCCCCTCTGGAGACCCGATTCTGCTGCGCCGTCTGGAGCGTAAGCTGGGCCTCGTGGAACTGAGGGATGGCCAACCGGTGCTTTTTGCGGATGCCTGCCGCTATTGGATCGCCCGCCATCGCTCTGCTGCACCCTCCTCGACGGATGACCTTCGCAGTGCCCCTGCCGGCCCTACTTATCACTATCAATCTGATCTGCGCGAGGTCCGCGTCGGCGAGCAGACACGCCGCCTGACAGCCGTTGAGGATCGGCTGTTCCAATATCTCTTGAGCAAGCCCGACCAGGTGTGCACACCTCAAGAGCTGTTGGAGCACGTCTGGGGTGCCGGCCGCACCTTGTCAGTAGTCGAAAAAACGATCAACCGGTTGCGCGACAAGGTGGAAGAAGACCCGGGCCGGCCACGCGCCATCCTATCCGCCCGTGGTGAAGGTTATGTGCTACGCACGCCTTGATGAACACTATCCACGATTCACCACCCTTCCGTTGTATGAAAAGGGACGCACGTTTGCGTCCCTTTTCATTTTGGGCCTTGACATCCTGAGGAAAGGATGATATACTTACCATTGTCGGGATTGTCGCAATAACGACATTCAGATGTGCCATCTATCGTGTTGTACCGCTTTGGACCCAGGAGGTGTACGCTATGCCATCGCCTGTCCAAACCATCACCACCTTCATCGCATCGTTGTCCGCGCTTGGGACATTCATTGGCGTCAGTTTGCTGATCCCCGGTCGCGCTGGCTTTCTCTTTGGCGGCCGGCCCTTGCGCACATCCCCTGCCGGCCCGGTTGTGGAACTGACCGGGATCGGCGGGGGGGTTGAGTCCAACGATCCGTCACTCACCGCTGCCGCCCAGCGTGAAGCCGCCGAAGAGATCAACTGCGTTGTCCGCCTTCTGCCGAGCCCCAACACACTACTGGTCCGGGGCCCTGGGCGGGTCGCCTCAATCAGGCTGACCGGCAGCGAAAATCCACTGGCCATCGTCTTTCGCGGCTACCGTACACCGGCGCATGAGCCGTGGCACCCTGAGCATCAGGGCGATACGTGTCTGGTGGTCTTTCTGGCCGAACTCCTGAGCTGCCCACGGCCATCGTCGGAAATTCCACTGTTGACCTGGTTGGATCCGGAGACACTCTGCGCAACGGCACGGGCCGACCTGCCGTTCAGCAAACTGCCCGGTGAACTGACTCTATTGGCGCCGGCATTCTGTCCACCCGCCGACGCCCTGGTACGCCTGACTGATTCCCAGGAGGCGCTGATCCTGGCGCTCGAAGACAGTGCCTTGCCCTTTTATCAAAGCATCGCAGACCATTTTAGCTAGTACCGGCCAACTCAGTTGGCGAAAGGGATCCTAAAGACCCCGAATAGGGGGAAAGTCTAAAGCGTAGTTTCCCATCTAGGAGGAACCCACCATGACATCCCACCAGCGTAATTCGTTCGCGTCCATCCTGTTGTGCGTCCTGCTCGTAGTCCTGACAGCCCTGCCGCCCGCAACGGCGGCCGAAGCGCCGGCCATTGCTCAGCCACGGGCTGACCAACCTGCCCTCTCTGCGGAGATAGCCTCCACAGCACGAACGTCACCCGCCCTCTCCTCGGCGCTAAGCAGTCTGCCACGGCCGTCCGTGGGCACAATGGGCGGTGTTTGGCAGCCCGCCTTCGCCCTACCCGGAACTCTTCACTCATCGGTGCCCGAAGCGGTACCACCTACTAACCGCAGCCCTTTAGCTTCTCAACCCCAGATCGCCACCCCACAGCCACCTGCTGGCCCCGCAAGTTTCGCACGGCGGCCAACTGTCATCCGCCCCGAACAAGGTGGGGTCCTTACCAACCTTGATGGCCGCTTGACCGTGCGCTTCGCCGCAAGTGGATTGCCGCAGCCGATGGTTGCATCATTGGAACAAGCACGGGATGCGGCTTTGCCTGCCAACTTCGCTCTTCTCGGACCTATCGCTGCAGTGAGCGGCTACTGGCTCGACACCACCCAAGCGAGCCGTCTGGAGGCAGAGGCCTCGGCAGCCGAAGCGTTGGCGTTGGATGACGCTACACAGGTTGTGGCGCTGGATCCGGCCGCGATCCCCGTTTCCAAGCCAGGCGGTGGCAAACCCTCCCCGGTCGAGTCGCGCTTTTGGGCCACAGTGAGCATCGCACTGCCATCTCTCGAGGCTGCGGCCTCCAATGTCGCGATCGCCCGCCTGACCACAAATGGTACAAAGTGGGAGCTCCTGCCCACTGAATTTCAAGACGGTGTTGCGGTCGCCAAGACCGACCGCCTTGGTAGCTTTACCTTGATAAAGAACATGGCTCTGGTCGCTCCGGCCGCACCGGCTGACGGCGAAGTGATTGTAGATGACCAGGACAGTGGTTTCCAGCTCTTCGAAGCAGATGGCACGGTGGATTTCTTCTGGGATACCGCCTGCAGTGCTGCTGGTTGTTGGGCAGGGCATGCTTTCTGGACGTGGAACCGCTCGGACTTCGAGCCGTTGCCACTTGACCAGCCGTGGAACTGGGCCACCTGGACGCCAAGCCTGCCCGACGCCGGCTTCTACAAGGTCGAGGTGTTTATTCCGGCGGCCGATGCCACCACGACTGGCGCCACGTATAAGGTCTACCACGCCGGCAGTGTCGATGCGGTGACTGTGAACCAGCTGACCAGCAGCGGCATCTGGAAGAACATCGGCGCGTTCGAGTTTGCGGCCGCTGGTGGCGAATACGTTTA
>JAYRNS010000350.1:0-4262 GCA_041912075.1 Anaerolineae bacterium | reverse complement strand
TGTGGTTCCCGGCGCAGCCACAGCTGACCGCGTACCTGGAGATCCTCAGCAAACCCGATTTTGTCCGCTCCTATTTCAACTCGACATTCGTCGCTGTCCTGGCGTTGGTCGGTACGCTGATATCGATTGCGGCCGTCGCCTATGCTTTCAGCCGCCTGGAGTGGCCGGGGCGCGATATCATTTTCCTGCTGATGCTGGGTACGCTGATGATCCCGGCGCAGGCCTTGATCGTGCCGCAGTATGTGTTCTTCAACCGCCTGGGTTGGATCGGCACCTTCAATCCGATCGTCATTCCCGGCTACTTCGCCGGCGGTGCAGCCATGATCTTTCTGCTGCGCCAGTTCATGCTGCAGCTGCCCAAGGAGCTCGACGAGGCGGCCTTCATCGACGGTGCGGGGCACGTGACGATTTGGTGGCAGCTGATTCTGCCGCTCAGCCGGCCAGCCCTGGCGACCGTGGCGACGTTCCTGTTTGTTGGGATCTGGAATTCGCTGCTGCAGCCGGTCATCTATTTGCAGACGACCAGCCTCTACACCCTGCCGGTGTACGTGGCCTCGCTGGTCAATCCGCAGCAGAGCGCCCAGCCCTGGCCGACGATCATGGCGGCTTCGGTGCTGACCACACTGCCGCTGATGATCATCTTCCTGTTTGCGCAGCGTTTTATTTTGGAAAGCACCGTCATGAGCGGCGTCAAGGGGTAATTGCGAATCGGGGCAAAGGGATGTGGTTACCACGAATTGGCGCCAATTTGCCCGAACCAATTGTGATAGTGTCGCGGCGGTGCTCTAATCGTCGCGGCGCAGTTGGGGTTATGACTGCGGCGGCACGATAATCGTGACGGCGTGGGGGACAACCCTGGCTCGCACGGGGGTCATGCCGATGAGCTCGCCGTCGGCCTCGACAGGGACGGGGGGTTCGCTGGTGATGGTGACGGTCCGCCGGGCGGGGATGACCTGCATGTCGCCGTCTTTGAGGTGATCGCTGCGTAAGGCACGCACAATCAGCCGGCTGTACTGGAAGGGCGTGCGCGTGCGAAAGACGCACACGCCCAGTTGACCGTCGTCCGGCTCGATGTTGGGTCCCCAGTGGAGGCCGGCGTAACCGGTCGCGCTGGTGTTGACCGCCATGACGTCGGCAGCCAGCGTGGCGTACATCTGGCCGTCGATTTCCAGGCGGTAACGGTATTGGGTCATACGTAGGAAGTCTGGTATCGCGGCGGTGCCGTAGGCCAGGCGGCCGAGCAGGCGTTTGGGGTGATGCTCGGAGCGCGCGATGACCAGCGAGCTCAGCCCGGCACTCACCGCCAGCAGGTAGATGCGGTCTTCGATCTGGATCGCGTCGAGGTGGCGCAGGGCATGCCGCCTCAACAGAAGTTCGATGGCGCGCTGCGGGTCTTTGCCGATACCCAGGGCGCGGGCCAGGACGTTGCCCGTGCCGGCGGGCACGATGGCGAGCTGGCAGGGACTGTCGACCAGACCGGCTGCCACGGCCGCCACGGTGCCATCGCCACCGATCGCCACGAACCAGGTGTACCCCGTCTGGCGGGCCTCGCGCACGACGTCGGCCACTACTTCACCGCGGGCCGTGTCGTGGACTGTGCACTGCCAGCCGGCCACGGTCAAGGCTCGCAGGAGTGTATCACGGATTGCCAGTGCCTGTTGTGCGCCTGACACAGGATTGCGTACGATGAAAACCTTGTTCTCAGCTGGCCCACTCATTGCGGTTCAACTTCACCTCAGGCTTATTCTTCTTCCAGTTTACCACAGGGATAGCCACCCGTGAAGCGTCGGGGCATTTGCCACAGAGTGTGCCAATAGATCCGGAGGGATACGCCATGCCATCCACCAGGCTGCGTTCGTACCTGTTCGTCATCGTGCAATTTGCCTGCCTGATCTACATTGCGCTAACGGGACCGCTGCTGGCGACCCAGCCGCTGGCTTTGGTGCTGGAAATCGGTGCAGTGCTGTTTGGGTTGTGGACGCTGTGGACCATGCGCGCCAGCCGGTTTCACATCTTGCCCGACGTTTTGGCGGGTGCCGAACTCGTCACGCACGGCCCCTACCGCTTCGTACGCCATCCCATGTACCTGACGCTGCTGTGGGGTGCGCTGGCGCTGGTGCTCAATTTCATGACCCCGCTGCGCTGGCTGGTCTGGCTGATCCTGCTGGTCGACCTGGTCCTCAAACTCAGCTATGAAGAACGGCTGCTGGTGGCCCGTTTTCCCGATTATGCCACCTACCAACGCAGCAGCCACCGGCTGATTCCGTTCATCTTTTGATTTTAGATTTTAGATTTTGGATTGGGAAATCCGGCTAAATCGATCTGGGCCTGCGTCAATCCAAAATCCCAAATCCAAAATCTAAAATCGAGTATTGCCGCACAGGCTGGCTTGTGGTATACTCGCCAGACAGCGGAGTAACCGTCCGCTGACACGAGCCATGACCCAAACCCTGCCGGCACGCAAACGCGAGTTTACCCTCGCCAGCGAATACCCCTACAACCGGACGAGCCCGGTGCGCTGGATTTTATCGCACCTGTGGCGCTATCCGTGGTTGCCGCTGGCCGCCATCGTGGCGGCAACGCTGAACAACTTTTTCTACAGCTTCATCCAGATCCTCATCGGCATGGGCTTCGACGTGATCACCACGCCCGATTGGACCGCACAAGCTTTGGCCGTGCTGGCCCTCGGCGTGGCAGCCAGCGCGCTGGGCCAGGGTCTGACCGGGCTCACGCGCAACTACTCGATCGAGATTCTGGCCCAGCGCATCGAACGCGACACGCGCGACGAACTGTACGTCAGCCTGTTGGGCAAAAGCCAGACCTTTCACGGTCGCCAGCGCATCGGCGACGTCATGGCACGTGCCACCAACGACGTGCACACTGTCAACCTGATGTTCAGCCCCGGTCTGATGTTGATCATCGATTCGGTCATGGCGGTGATCGTACCGATGATTCTGATTGCCCGCATCTCGCCGACCCTGCTCGTGGTGCCGGTCGTGTTCCTGCTCATGCTCGTGCTCACCATCGCTGACTACAACCGGCGCCTGAGTCCGGTCAGCATTGCGATGCGTGACCAGTTTGGGGTGCTCAACGCCGGCCTGGCCGAGGCGATCTCGGGCATCGAAGTGGTCAAGGCAAACGTGCAGGAACACTACGAACAGGACAAGTTTCTGCACAATGCGCGCATCTTCCGTGACTATTTTGTCAAACAGGGGATCATCCAGGCCCGATACCTGCCGATGTTGGTGTTCAGCATTGGCTGGGCAGCGGCCTTTTTGCACGGCATCCTGGCCTGGCAGGCGGGTCTGATCTCGCTGGGTGAGGCGATCGCCTTCATCGGCCTGTTCAGCACCTTGCGTTTCCCGACCTTCATTTCGATCTTTAGCTTCAACCTGGTGCAGCTGGGTATGGCGAGCGCGGCGCGCATCCTGACGATGATCAACACCGAAACCCACCTGGATGAAAACGCCGCCGGTGTCGCACGCCGTATCGAAGGCCAGGTAGTGTTCGATGACGTCACCTTCAAATACAACGGCAAACCGGTGATGCAGCACGTCAGCTTTGTCGCCCAGCCCGGCGAGACGATCGCCATTGTCGGCCAGACCGGATCGGGCAAATCAACCTTGACGCGGCTGATCAACCGCATCTTCGATGCCGACACGGGACGCGTGCTGATCGACGGCATCGACGTGCGTGACTGGAGCCTGGAATCACTGCGCTCGCAGATTTCGACGATCGAGCAGGACGTTTTTCTGTTTTCGCGCAGCATCGCCGACAACATTGCCTTTGGCGTCAAAGACGCCACGCCGGCGGCCATCGAACAGGCCGCCCACGAAGCTCAGGCGCACGAGTTTATCACCGGCTTCAGCGCTGGCTACGCGACCGAAGTGGGCGAGCGCGGCGTAACGCTTTCGGGTGGCCAGCGCCAGCGCATCGCCATCGCCCGCGCTTTTCTCACCGACCCGCGCGTCTTGATTCTGGACGACAGCACCAGCGCCATCGACAGCGCCACCGAAGACCAGATCCAACGTGCCATGCGCCGCATCAGCCGCCAGCGCACCACCTTTCTGATCACACACCGTCTCAGCCAGATCCGCTGGGCCGACCGCATCCTCGTCCTCCGCGCCGGCCGCCTGGTGGACCAGGGCACGCATGAGGAGCTACTGGCGCGCAGCGAAGACTATCGGCGCATCTTCGCCCGGTATGACTGATTGGAGGTTAGAAGTTGGAGGTTAGAAGTTGGAGGTTAGAAGTTGGAGGTT
>JAYRNS010000349.1:0-1749 GCA_041912075.1 Anaerolineae bacterium | reverse complement strand
GGTCCGCCCGCAGATGCGGCTGGTGTACGCCGCACCGTAACGCCCTATGAAAGGACCGGCGGGCATTTCTCCTGCCCGCCGGTCCTTGTCTCGTCTTCCTCAGGCCGGTGCCGGTGCCATCTGCTGGCCATTACGACCGGTTTCCAGTGACGGTGTCACATCGGCCGCTGGCTCGCCACCCCGGAACTGGCTCATGTACAGGTCGTAATAGGCACCGCGCTGCGCCAGCAGCTCGTTGTGCGTGCCGCGTTCGACAATCTGGCCACCTTTGAGCATGAGCACCAGATCGGCATTGCGGATCGTACTCAACCGGTGGGCGATGACGAAACTGGTCCGCCCGGCCAGCAGTTTCTCCAAGGCCCGCTGAATCTGGCGTTCGGTCCGTGTATCGACACTGGACGTGGCCTCGTCGAGGATGAGTATCCGTGGATCGGACAGGGCTGCCCGGGCGATCGCCAGCATCTGGCGCTGTCCCTGGCTCAGCCCGGTGCCACGCTCACCCAGTACCGTTTGATACCCTTCCGGCAGCCGCTCGATCACCTGGTCGGCCTGTACGAGTCTGGCGGCCGCCATGACTTCCTCGTCCGTCGCCCCTGGTTTGCCGTAACGGATGTTGTTGAGCACGGTATCGCTGAAGAGGAACGTGTCCTGCAGCACGATGCCGATCTGCTGGCGCAGGCTGGCGGCGGTGACGTCGCGCACGTCCATGCCATCGATCGTGATGCGGCCACCCGCTACGTCGTAGAATCGTGGGATCAGGTTGATGATCGTCGTTTTGCCGGCCCCGGTTGGACCGACGATCGCAATCGTCTGACCCGGTTGCGCCTCGAGGTTGACGTTCGTGAGCACGGGGATGCCCTTCTTATACGACGCGTCGACCTGGTCAAACACCACATGGCCTTGAATCACCGGCATGGGCGGTGCGCCTGGTTTGTCTGCAATCTCCGGTTTGGTGTCGAGCAGGCCGAAGATCCGCTCACCGCCGGCAATTGCGCTCTGGATGTTGGTCCACAGCACCGACACCTGCTGGATCGGCTGGTTGAAACGCTGCACGTAACCCAAGAAGGTGACGATCAAACCCAGCGACATGACGGCACCCCCCAGATTGTACCCCCGCAGCAGTGCCAGACCGCCCACGCCGGTTACGATAGCAATCGAGACGTAACCCACCGCCTCCAGTGACGGTGCGAGTGCCGAGGTGAACGACACTGCCCGGATATTGGCATCGCGGTTGGCCGCGTTGACCAGACGGAAATTGTCGATGTTTTCCTCTTCGCGGCTAAACGCCTGAACTTCGCGCACGTTGGCGATGCTCTGCTGCAGGTCGGCATTGACGTTGCCGATCTCACGCCGGCTGCGGCGGAACGCCTTACGCGCCTGCGATGAAATCCACACCGTCGTGATGACCATGATCGGTAAGACGGCCAGACTGATCAGGGCGTACGCCCAATTCAATGCCAACATCTTGTACACAATCCACACGATCAGCAGGATGCCGCTCGTCACGTTGACCAGGGCAAAACTAAATGCCTGCTGAATCGTATCCGTATCGTTGGTAATACGGCTCATGACGTTGCCGGCTTCGTTTTCGGCATAGTAGTTGAGTGACAGCCGGTGGACCTGTTTGAACAGATCGGTGCGCATATTGCGCAGGGCATGGTTGCCCGCCCAGGACATGGCATAGAACTGCAAACCGCCCACGACAGCACCCAGCAGGTAGAGCCCCACGATCAGCAGCACCAGGCTGGC
>JAYRNS010000348.1:0-5039 GCA_041912075.1 Anaerolineae bacterium | reverse complement strand
GCAGGGCATTCCCTTTCGCTTTATCACAAACACTACCATGTTCAGTCGCGCATCCCTGGCACAGCGTTTGCGGTCGCTGGGAATCGACGCAGCCGAAGCTGATATTCTCAACCCGGCGACGGTTACCGCACGTTTTCTCCGTGCCAAGACTGCCAGTGCCCACTTGTTGGTCTTGGACGATGCCAAACGTGATTTTGACGGTGTCCTGCAGGACAACGAGAATCCGCAGTACGTGGTGGTGGGTGACATGAGTGACCACTGGACGTACGACACCCTCAACCGTGCGTTTCGCCTGCTGCTGGAGCGGCAGGCGACGCTGCTTGCGTTGGGCCGCGCCCGCTACTGGCTGGCGCCCGATGGTCTGCGCCTCGATGCGGGTCCGTTTGTCGCAGCCCTGGAGTATGCCGCTGGCCAGACAGCGATCGTCATGGGTAAACCGCAGCCGGCCTATTTCGATCAGGCGGTCAGCGTATTGGGTTTGCCGGCGGATCAGGTGGCCATGATCGGCGACGATATTGACAGTGACGTGCGCGGGGCACAGCGCGCCGGTCTGATGGGTGTGCTGGTCCAAACTGGCAAATACCGGCCCGAAGACCTGCTGCGGCCGGAACAACCCGATTTCGTTTTGGGTTCGCTGGCCGAGATACGGAGTCTATTTATCCCATGAGGACATGCAGCCAGCGGATCGTTGGCCGATATGGAGGTTTTTCGGGCGCACAGCCGGGCAGCGCTGCCACGGCCGGCGCCCCTTCCATCCGCCGGATCAGAGGTGTCTGGTAATTTTGCCAGCAACGCCAGTGTGCGATGACGTAACAACCATCCAACCATCTGATTTGACGGAGGAAAACATCATGTCGAACACGGTATCCATTTACGACACCACCCTGCGCGATGGCACGCAGGGTGAAGGGGTCAACTTTTCGTGGAGTGATAAGCTGCGTGTCGCCCGCAAGCTCGACGAGCTGGGGGTCGACTACATCGAAGGCGGCTGGCCTGGCTCCAACCCCAAAGACATCGAGTTCTTTCAGCGCGCCCAGGTAGAGCTTCAGCTCAGGCATGCCCGCCTGGCAGCCTTTGGCAGCACCTGCAAGGCCAACACGGCTGCGGCCGACGACCCTCAAATCCAGCTGCTGCTGGACGCGGGCACGCCGGTGGTGACGATTTTTGGCAAAACCTGGGACCTGCACGTTCACGAGGTCCTGCGCACGACACTGGCCGAAAATATGCGCATGATCGCCGAAAGCGTAGCCTATCTTAAACGTCATGGCAAAGCGGTGATCTACGACGCCGAGCACTTTTTCGACGGTTACACGGCCAACCCGGAATACGCGCTATCTACGCTCGCAGCCGCGCTGCAAGCTGGCGCTGGCGCGCTTGTGCTGTGTGACACCAACGGCGGCCGTATGCCGTGGGAGATCGAAGCAGCCGTGGCCGCTGTACGCGGCCGGATTCCGTCCACCAGCCGCAGCGGTGTGCTCGGCATCCACGCTCACAACGACAGCGGCGTGGGGGTGGCCAATTCGCTGGCTGCGGTGCGCGCTGGCTGCACCCACGTCCAGGGTACGATCAACGGTTACGGCGAGCGCTGCGGCAACGCCAACCTGATCTCGATCGTGCCTGACCTGGAGCTCAAGCTGGGGTATGCCTGCTTGCCGGCGGGCAACCTGCGTCTGTTGACCGAGGTGAGCAATTTCGTCAGCGAACTGGCGAACCTGGTGCCTGATCACCGCCAGCCGTTTGTGGGTCTCAGCGCCTTTGCCCACAAAGGCGGCACCCACGTCAATGCGGTGGTCAAGTGCGAGCAGAGTTACCAGCATATCGAGCCAACCCTGGTGGGCAACCAAAAGCGCATCTTGGTGAGTGAGCTCAGCGGCAAAGACAACATCGCCGTCAAACGCATCGAATTTGGACTGCAGGGGTTGGATCGCGAGCAGGAGCGTCAGGTGCTGACACGCATCAAGGACCTCGAGAACCAGGGGTACAGCTTCGAAGGGGCGGATGGCTCGGTCGAGCTGATGCTGCGACGCACCCAACCCGGCTATCAGCCCCCGTTTGCGCTGGAGCGGTACAAGGTCGTGGTCGAACACCGCCATGCCCCCAGCGGGCCGCGCAGCGGCAGCAACGGCAGCCTGGCCAGTGATCAGGCCGTTCACGACCTGCCGTTCGATCCCGACCTGGTCGCCGAAGCCACGCTCAAGGTGCGGGTTGGCTCGCACGTGCTGCATACGGCCGCCGAAGGCAACGGGCCGGTCAACGCGCTCGACCAGGCGCTGCGCAAAGCGCTGCTGCCGCTCTACCCGCAGCTGGCGGGTGTGCACCTGACCGACTACAAGGTGCGGATCCTGGATAGTGAGTCGGCCACGGCCGCGCAGGTGCGGGTGCAGATCGACTCGAGCGATGGCCGGCGCACCTGGAGCACGGTGGGCGCTGATTCGAACATCATCGAAGCCAGCTGGAACGCCCTGGTCGATTCGGTGGAGTACGCGCTGTGGACGATCCAGGAGCCGGTCGTCGAGGGCTAGACAACATGCCGGGCGGCTGGTCGCACCCTGCGATCCAGCCACCCGGACCTGATTTTTCGTTCTGAGATGGTAGCGTGGGACGCTGATGATCCCTCAAGCTGGCTGTGCCTGATCGACAATCTCCACCTGCGATGGCAGCAAAGGCGTCTGGCGACCGTCGTCGAGCACAACCCAGATGTGGGCAGCCTCGACACGTACAACCTTACCGGTTTTCCCAGCCAATGGATGATCGGCGCACACACGGATGATCATCCCGGGGGAGATGTCTTTGAAATTCATGGTGTCTCTCCAGTGTGGCCAGCGAACCGGCCTGAATTGAAGTGGCGTCTATCCGAAAACCCGCTGAGGCGCTCTGTTGTCCAGATGATCTCAAGGTTTTCGGATAGACTCTTGGTGACGCATTGCGTCATGTCGATTATACTGTGACTGAAGCAGAAACGCAAAAACGAGGAGAGCACCACATGCCAACGACGAATGGACAACGTCATGATGGCCAGGAACAGGGCAGCCACCCTGAAAAGCGCCGGACCATGCGCTCGGACATGATCAAACTCGGCTTCGAGCGGGCGCCACACCGGTCACTGCTCAAGGCGACCGGTGTCACCGATGCCGACATGGGTAAGCCGTTCATTGCCATTGCCAATTCCTACGTCGACATCGTCCCCGGACACGTTCATCTTCAGGAATTTGGCGAGGTCGTGCGCGCGGCCATCCGCGAAGCGGGAGGCGTGCCCTTTATGTTCAACACGATCGGTGTCGACGACGGGATTGCCATGGGGCACATCGGTATGAAGTACAGCCTGCCCAGCCGTGAGGTCATCGCTGACAGTGTCGAGACGATGGTGGCCGCACACTGGTTCGACGGCATGATCTGCATTCCCAACTGCGACAAGATCACCCCAGGCATGTTGATGGCCGCCATGCGCCTGAACGTGCCCACGATTTTCGTCAGCGGCGGACCGATGAAGGCCGGCGTCACCCGCAGCGGCAAGGTGGTCGACCTGATCAGTGTCTTCGAAGGGGTGGGTGCTTACAAGGCCGGCAAGATCGACGCGGCCGAGCTCAAAGAACTGGAAGACTTCGGCTGTCCCACGTGCGGTTCGTGCAGCGGCATGTTTACCGCCAACTCGATGAATTGTCTGTGTGAGGCTCTGGGCATGGCCCTGCCGGGTAACGGCACCATCCTGGCGGTGGATCCGCGCCGGGAAGCGCTGGCTCGTGCCGCGGCGCGCCAGCTCATGACCCTGATCGATCTGGACCTCAAACCGCGTGACATCGTAACCGCCGAGGCGATCGACAACGCCATGGCGCTCGACGTGGCCATGGGTGGGTCGACCAACACGGTGCTGCACGTGCTGGCGCTGGCACACGAAGCCGGCGTCGATTATCCCATTGCGCGTCTGAACGAGGTTGCGGCGCGTGTGCCAACCCTGTGTAAGGTCAGCCCCAGCAGCACCTACCACGTCGAAGACGTCGACCGGGCCGGCGGCGTCAGCGCAATCCTGCACGAGCTGAGCCAAAAACCGGGCGCGCTGCACCTGGGCGCCATGACCGTGACCGGCCGCACGCTGGGAGAGAATGTGGCCGATGCCGCGAGCCTGGACACCGACTGTGTGCGCACGTTGGCGAACCCCTACAGCGCAACCGGTGGGCTGGCTATTCTGTTTGGCAACCTGGCGCCGGACGGTTCGGTCATCAAGACAGCCGGTGTGCTGCCTGAGATGCTGGTCCACCGCGGGCCGGCCATTTGTTTCGATTCGCAGGAGGAGGCGGTGAGCGGCATCCTGGGCGGCAACGTCAAACCGGGGCACGTGGTGGTTATCCGCTATGAAGGACCCAAAGGCGGACCGGGCATGCAGGAAATGCTGGCACCCACCAGCCAGATCATGGGGATGGGGCTGGGCAGCAGCGTGGCGCTGATTACCGATGGACGCTTCAGCGGCGGGACCCGCGGCGCCTGTGTCTGCCACGTCAGCCCGGAGGCCGCCGTCGGTGGCCCGTTGGGTCTGGTGCGCGACGGGGATATCATCACGGTTGACATCCCCGGCCGGCAGCTCAATGTGGCGTTGACGGACGAAGAATTCGAGGCCCGTCGCGCCGTCTGGCAGCCCGTGGTGCGCCCGGACCTTCCCAAGTATCTGCGCAAGTATGCCAGTATGGTGACGTCGGGGAGTCAGGGAGCGGTGTTGGATTTTGGATTTTAGATTGAGGTTCCCACATGACCACCACCGTCGGGGTCATTGCCAACCCAGCTGCTGGGAAGGACATTCGCCGCCTGGTGGCGCACGGGTCGGTCTTCGACAACAACGAGAAGATCAACATTGACGGTCGCGCTCAGGGTAGGCGCTGAATTAGCGCAGCAGCTCATTCGCGGCGCGTAAGCCCGACAGCGCGGCGCCTTCCATGAAACCCTGCCAGCTGTAGAAGGAATCGGTGTGCTCGCCCGCGAACAGCAGGTTACCGACGCGGGGGGCTTCGTAGCCAGCGATGGTTGTAAACTGTCCCGTGCGGTAGCAG
>JAYRNS010000347.1:0-4051 GCA_041912075.1 Anaerolineae bacterium | reverse complement strand
TTCGTTCCAAACCGCCTCACGCCTCCGCAAACAAGCACTTGAGATACGCGCCTTCGGGAAAGCTAACGGGGTGATCGATAGGATGGCCAGTCCGCTCCCGCTCACGCAGCGGCCGGCCGGCCTGGCGGGCGGCCTGGTTGACGGTGGCAAAAAATGTGCCGGCAGCGACCCGGCTCGAGCAGGAGGACATCACCAACGTGCCGCCGGGTGCCAGCACCCCCAACGCCAGCCCGGTCAGCCGGCGGTAGGCCAGATGAGCACGCGCGATTTCACTTGCCTGTTTGGCCATCGCCGGCGGATCGACGATCACCAGGTCGAAACGACGCCGGGCGCGGCGCAGGTCGGCCAGGGCCACGAACGCATCGCCGAGAAGGACCTCGTGCTGCGCCATGGCTACCGCCGGCACATGCTGGTTGAGGGCAAAGTTGCGCACGGCCGCGGCCAGGGCGGGTGCACTCACGTCGAGGCTCATGACGGCGGGCGCGCCACCCCGGGCCGCGTACAACGAGAACCCACCGCTGTAGGCAAAGACGTTGAGCGTCGTGCGACCCGCCGCCAGCTTCTCCACCCGCGCCCGGTTCTCGCGCTGATCGAGGAAAAACCCCGTCTTTTGCCCCTGCCGGACATCAGCCTCGAAGTGTAGTCCGTTTTCGCTGAACAGCACGACGTCGGTTACCGTCTCCCCAGCCACCGTGAGACCATCGAACAGACCGTACAACTCACCCGGCAGCCGCTGCACGGCGCGGCTCAGACGCAGCACGACCGCGTCCGCCGGCTGCACCTCAGCCAGGGCCGACCGCACGTCGCGCAGCCAGGGCACCCAGGCCAGGCTGTAGAGTTTGATCACCAACGTGCCCGCATAGCGGTCGATCACCAGACCCGGTAGACCGTCGTTTTCGCCGTGCACCAGACGGTAGCCGGTGGTGCCCTGCGCCGGCAGGCCAGCACGCACGACCATGGCCTGGGCCAGCTTTGCGCGCAACCAGGGCTGGTCGATAGGCCGCGGTGTGATGTGCTCCAGGATACGCACCCGCAGTGGGGAGGTTGGGTCGTACAGACCGATCGCCAGAAACTGCCGGTGCTCGTCGAAGATCACCGCCAGGTCGCCGGGGCGGCCCTCGCCGCGCTGCTGAATGATGGCCTGATCGTACACCCAGGGATGCCCCTGGCGCAGGGCGCGCTGCGCCGCCGGCGTGACCCGCAGCGCCAGCCGTTTGGCAGCGGGGGGTAGGATGGCAGACAGTGGATCAACCATCGACGGTGCCACAGTGAACTCCTGGTGCATAGTTATAACACGGATGCCTGAATCGTTCAATTCGAGCCCGTCCAAAAACCGACCGGTGGAAGTCGCCCCGGTTTGTAGTGGCGACTTTAGTCGCCCTATCGCCGCCAAGACGACTGAAGTCGTCACTACGAACTTTGGCCACCTATGACCTTACGGATTCAATCCGACGAATTTCTGCATAAATAGAACAAATGTCTTGACAAATCGACCAGGTGGTGTTATACTTGCGCCAGCATAGAACAAAGTTTCTAGCAGGCACCCTGCACCGTGGGAAAGTCGTTGCCGATGAACAAAATCGATACTACCAACCGTCTGACGATCTTGTTGGGCCGACTGCAGGCCGCCACCGGCCAGCGCCTGTCGCTGCGTGGTCTGGCCGGCCAGGCCGGCGTCCCGCGCGAGCTGGTCTATCGTCTCGATGCGGGCGAGGCCCGATTCGTCGACCTGGATGCGCTGGCCAGCCTGTGCCAGGTGCTGCACTGCACCCCCCAAGAGATTCTGATCTGGCAGCGTGACGCGTCGGGTAATCCCGTTGAAAGGGTCGAACGATGAAAGCCACCACCCAGGCCAACCCGTTCGATTTTCTGCCACCCCAGCTTTTCAACATCCTCGGCACCGGCGGGTTTGCCAACCTGCAGCGGCACTACATGGCAATCTTGCTGCGTTTGTACGAGCTGGCCGAGTTCAACCGCTTCGGGCTGACACGTGAAGTGGTGATTGCTGAAATCGTCGACTATCTCACCGATGCCCAGGCCGCGGCCGACGTAGCATCATCGATGGCGGCAGATGCGGATATGGGCCCGACCCTCAACAAGTCACCGCAGGAATATGCCAGCCAACTGCTGCGCCGCCTCGTCGATGCCGGCTGGGTCGAGCGCGAACAGGCGGCCGACTACACCGACTTTATCATCCTGCCCGATTACGCCTTTACGCTGCTCGAAGCGTTTCGTGCCGTCCAACTGCAAAAGCCGCGCGAGTACGCCGGCCAGCTCTACGCCGCTCACCAGCTGCTCACCAGTGACAACGACGATTTTTCACCCGGTCTGGCCGTCACCCAGGCCTACGAAAACGTTCGCCAGCTCGTGCGCGGGCTCAACGAGCTCAATCAGAACATCCGCCGCTACACCGAACACGTCACGCGCGACAAGACTGTCCCTGAGCTGATGCGTATGCAGTTCGATGATTATGCGCCAGCCCTGGGCAGCACCTACCACGCTCTCAAGACCAGCGATCACATTTCGCGCTACCGGCGGGCTATCGTGACTCGCCTGGAAAGCTGGCTCAGCGACGCGACCTGGCTCGACCAGGCCAGCGCCGACCTGGCCTTACAGCGCCGGCTGACGCCCGCCCAGGCCGCCAGTGAAATCGTTCACGCCCTACACTTCGTCGTCGACCAGCTCGAAAAGATGGACCCGCTGCTGGCCGAGATCGACCGGCGACACGCGCAGTACCTGCGGACATCGCTGCGCCAGGTGCGTTACCAGCTGGGCAGTGCGGACGGCAACTTCAAAGAACGCCTGGCGGCCCTGGCACGTCACCTGGTGTCACTGCAAGATCGTGGTCTTGAAGAACTGCCGGCCGATGCTCCCACTCCACGCCTGGCCGCGGTCGATGCACCCGATAGCAACAGCTTCTACACGCTGCCGGCCGGCCGCGCGCCCTTCGTGCCAGCCAGCATCACGCGCCCGGTGCTCGATCCAAAGGATGCTGCCGGCCTGCGTCTGGCCGCGCTGCAGGAGATCAACGCTGGCGTGACGCCGCACAAGGTCGAGCAGTACGTCCATCGTTTTCTCAATGGCTGCCAGCGCCTCCACGTGCGCGATTTGCCGCCGGCCTTTTTCGACGACTTGCCGTGGGCCATCCTATCGCTGGCCTATGGGCATCACCCCGACGTCGATTATGGCGTCGAACCAGCAGAGGGTGGCCCGGTCGATTTTGGACCCTACCTGGTGCAGTCCTTCGTGCTGACCAAACGACCACGCACATCGGCTGCCAACCCGCTCGAACCAACTGGCCCGCGCACCAACGGCCGGGCCGCCCCCGGCATGCCCAGGCCGCAGCTGCTGCATGCACCTTGAGAAGCTCGATATGGTCTCACGCGAAGCCGCGAAGATTGCGAAATGGGAACGATCAGAGCACCCAACTGCGGCTTCGCGTGAGTGTTTCAAACAACGTCTGAGATAAGGGAGAAAACGACATCATGCCAGCCAACACCGCCTTTTTCGACCAGACCGACATGCCCGAACGTGTGCGCCGTGACGTGCCACGTATCACTAACCGCCTGCTGGGCCAGACCTTTCTGTACCAGGACGTGGAGACCGACAAAGACGACTATTACACCGTCTACCGTCACCGGCCGGCGTTTGCCTCGATCCTGGCCCTGACCGGTTTCACCCTGCTGCACGACGACTATCACCGCGTCTTCCAGGTGCTGTCGGACTTCAGCTACTGCCGGGCGCGTTACAAACTGGACGAATCGCTGATGATCGTCGTGCTGCGTAAGTTGTACGAAGAGCAGGCGACCCAGCTGCGCCTGGCCAGTGACCCGGTCGTGACGATTGGCGACGTGCGCGAGGAATACCGCACGATCACCGGGCGCGAACGTGACCTGGGGGTTGGCCAGTACGAGCGCCTGCTGCGCAGTCTGCGCAAGCTTGGTCTGATCGAAACGGTGGACGGGCGCAGCATCGACGTGCGTAACAGCGAGGCGCGGCTGCGGCTGCGTGGCTCGGTCAAGATGATCCTGCCGGTGCAGACGGCTGACGA
>JAYRNS010000346.1:0-1632 GCA_041912075.1 Anaerolineae bacterium | reverse complement strand
CCGAGCGTGATGCGGTCGAGGTTGATGCCCATCAGCTTCATCGCCAGAAAGGTGATGCCCAGCGTCAACGGCACCGCAATGCCGACGATCAGGCCGGCGCGCAGGCCGATGGCCAGCACGCTGACCGCCACCACCACCGCAACCGCCACCATGAATTTAAGCTGGAACAGGTTGACTGCGTGGTGGATCGCTTCGGTCTGATCGGTCAGCACATCCAGCGACATGCCCAGTGGCAAGGCCTGCCGTTCCGCGCCGATGAAGTCGCTGAGGCGCTGGCCAAATGCCAGCCCGTTCTGGCCTTTCTGCATCACCACTCCCAGTAGCAGTGCATCCTTGCCACGCGAGCGCACCAGATAGCTGGGGGGATCTTCATAACCCTGGCGGATGGTGGCCAGGTCGGACAGTTTCAGCAGCCGGTTGCCAATGCGGATCGGCACTGCCGCCAGTTGTGCAGGATCGGACAAATCGTTGTCGAGTCGCAGATACAGCCGTGGGCCGGCCGTTTCCAGCCGCCCGGCGGGCAGCAGCCGGTTGTTGGCGTCGATCGCCTCGAATACCGCTTGCGGCGAGGTGCCCAGGTTCAGCAGCCGTGTCGTGTCGAATTCCAGAAATACCCGCTCGCTGCGTTCGCCCAGCAGCAGTGCCTTGTGTGTGCCTTCCACGCGCCGCAGGCGGTCGCGGATGGCCTCGGCTTCGCGGGTCAGCTCGCGCATCGGCAGGCCCGGTGCGCTGATCGCCATCAGCTTGAAATACACATCGGAGAAATCGTCGTTGACGATCGGGCCAATCACCCCGGCCGGCAGGCTGCGGGCCTCATCCTGCATGCGCTTGCGTACTTCGTAAAACAGATCGGGGACTTTGGATTGCGGGGTGTAATCGTGAAACTCCACCTGCAGATTGGCCTGTCCGGGGCGAACCGTGGTTTCGACGCGATACAGGTATTCCACTTCCTGAATGCGTTTTTCCAGGCGATCGACCACCTGCCGTTGCAGCTCCTGCGGCGTGGCGCCGGGCCATGCCACACTGACCATCATCACCCGCACCGTAAACGCGGGGTCTTCCGCCCGCCCCAGCGAGAGGAACGAATACGCCCCGGCCAGCATCGACAGGATCAGGAAGAACAGGGTAATGGTGCGCTCGCGTACCGCCAGCGCCGAGAGATTGGGAAAGCTCATTGCCCCAGCTCCCGCACCGCCATATTGTCGATCAGCAGGTGCGTGCCCAGTGCCACCACCCGATCGCTGGCGGACAGGGGGGCGCGGATGCGCGCACTGTGCTGATCCAGCGCCAGCAGACTGATCGGCACCGGCTGCACCCGGCCTTGCTTGATCTGCCACACGCGCGGCCCTGTGCCGCGTTCATCGATGGCCGCCAGCGGCACCGAGAAATCGCCCTCGGCAGCCGCCTGCGGTCTGCTGAAGCGGGTGCGCAGCACGGCGCCCAGCAGCAATGAGCCGGCCGGTTGCTGCACGGTGTAGCGGGCGCGCCGGGTGCGGCTGTAGGGATCGACCGCACCGGCGGTTTCGCGCAACTTGAGCGCCAGCGTGCTGCCATCCGCCAGCACTGCGCTGCCGCTGGCCGGCGGTGTCTGGTTCTCGGGGAAATACACTTCTACTTCCCGCTCGCCGGCCT
>JAYRNS010000345.1:0-5257 GCA_041912075.1 Anaerolineae bacterium | reverse complement strand
TCGGGTGTAGCCTCCAAAACGTCATGCACGAGGATGCCATCGGCGGCCAATTCGTCGTAGCCGTGGACCGATATACGTATGTCATGCTGAGAGATCAGTTTTTGAATTCTTTTCCAAGTCGTGCTCATGCTCGAATTGTACCAGATGAGTGGTGACTCAGCAATCAAGTTGACGCACAAGTGTGACCTCGCCTAGGTCGACACGTAGTGTGGTGACTGGCTCGTTTTGCACACGAAGCTGCAGCAGGAAAAATGCCCCTGGCGCTGGCTGATGGTACACCAGGAAATCGTACCGGCCGCGCACCGGGGTCAGCGGGTACTCGCTGGCATCCCCTTCTACAGCAACCGGCAGCAGCCGGTAGCCGCATAGGACGGGCGCCGCCGGGTCGGCCAGCGAGCAGATGATATACACCGCATCGGGGTACGTCGCCTGGCGTGCATCGGTGGCCGACGGGTAGGCTGGCGTCACCGGGTGCGAATGGTAGATCGCGACCATCTCCTCACCCGCATCCTCGAACTCGAACTGCTTGAGCAGTGTCTGCCCGTCGACCGTGTAGTTGATCTCGCGATCCTCCGCCTCGTTGCGCGCCCGCACCAGCCCGGTTACGATGCCGTCCTTGCCGCGCAAAATACCGCACACCTCCTCCGGCAGCCCCTCCCGCGCATGCGCCACGATCGCGTCCCATATCTCACCTGGCAAAATGAGTACTTCAGTTTCCACCTACCCCTCCAACCTGCAATCTCAAATATCCAACTTCCACCCCACCTCCAACGCGGACCCCATTCTACCGCCCGGCGCCATACTTGCCAAAGAGCGCCAGGCTACAGTGTGACCACGACCTCACGGAAAACAAACTCTGCTTTCCCTGTGGCCAGACCCCATCAACAGACCCACCCCCAATGCGCCGCCGCTGTCATGACATCTACGATGTCGACGACACCATCGGGCGCAACGTCGAAGAACGGATCATACGGCTGTGACCACTTCTGGGCGATGGTCTGGATGTCGCCGACGTCGACACCCCCGTGGTGGTCAAAGTCGTAGCAGGTCGCGCGCACGCGAACAATCCGCACCACGCGCTGGTTGCCGGTGTCGGCGACGAGTACGTCTCCATTGGGCAGGAACGTGACGCCCATGGGTAAAAAGAAGGGACGGCTGTGCCCGTCGTTGGGTTCACTCCACGTAAACAACAGCCGCCCGTCGGCCCCCAGCAGCTTGACCCGCTGGTCGCCGCGGTCGCTCACGATCAACTGGCCGCCCGGCAGCGGTGCCAGACCCTGCGGTCGCAGCAAGCCATCGGTCCAGGTGGCGCGCCAGGTCAGCTGCTGGCCATCGAAATCGAGCAGCTGGATACGCGCATTGTCGCGATCTGCCACCAGGATCGTGAGAGGTAACACTTCGGTCACAAGGCTTCGTGTAGTCAAGGAATTCAGCTGGTTGGCCGATGATGACGGCAATAAGGGATGGACGGGTGAAATGACTACGGTTTGGGGGAATGCCCACTGGCCGGGACCACTGCCGGCGCTGCCAAACTGGCTGATGACGTTGCCCAACCAGTCGTAGACGTCGATGCGCTGGCCTTCGGCCTGGCTGACCAGGAGGCGGGTGGTCTGACTGCTGCCTATGCGGGCGACACTGCTGATGTGCAGCTCGTCGAGCACGGACAGGGCAGGGGCGTCGCCGGCCAGGCTGTTGCCCACGCTGAGCAGCTGCGGTGCGCCGGCCAGCGGGCGCCGCAGAACCTGGCTGTCCTGCAAGACACCATCCACCCACAACGTCAACCGGCGGTGTGTCGTGCCCGCATCGACCGGCTGCCAGACGACGGCCAGGTGGTGCCACTGCCCCGGCTGCCACTGGCTGATGTCGGCATAGAGCACAACGTCGTGTTTTCCCAGGGCGCCATCCGTCAGCCAGGCGTAGAGTCCGTTCCAGCCGGCTTTAGCCACCCGCAGCCGGTAGCCGTCGAAAGGCTCGCCGGTGGGCGCCGCCGGATGAAGACGGCCGTCGTCGACCTGCAGGGCTTCGACAAAAACATGTTCCTTCCCATCATCCCACCGCCACAATGGCCGCACCCACATTTCCAAGGCGCCGGTCGTTGGGTCCAGATGGTCCAGCGCGCTGTACAACAGCCGGCTCTCCTTACCCACTTCCACGCCCTGAAGAAAGCGGCCCGGCACCAGGGTGACGTCATTGGCGGCCAGGGGCTGGTCGTCACCGAGGCGCAGGTCGCTGTCGAAGTGGGCCAGACCCAGGGTATCAGCATCCGCTTCGGGACGCTGTGTGATCGTGAACGGCACACCGGCCTGGGCAATACCGGCTGGCCACTGCAAGCTGCCGGTCACAAAATCCTGCCGGCCGAACCAGTTGACCAGGTTCAGCTTTTCGTCCAACACCTTGACCCGGCCCTCACCAGCAACGCCGGCGAGGAGTTGGCCCTGGGCATTGGGCGCCAGCGCATAGGCCCCCGTGAGGCCGAGGTGTACGCTGCCCTGGCGGCCGACCCAGCGGTCATCCGGCAGCTGGGTGAGCAGTCCACCGGTGTGGGCGTCCAGAACCGTTCGGATACCGCTGCCCGGTTTGACGACAGCGCCCACCGGGGCGGTCGTGTATTGGGCGCGGAAGATAGGGCTGAAACCACTCTCGCGGCTGGCCGTGTCCACCACCGTGACCGCGTAACGCGCCGTGGTGAAGGTGGTGTCGATCAGGCTGGGCGTCGTGGTGGTCGCAATCAGGCTGAAGGGATAATAGGCCGGTTCCAGCCCGCGGTACACCCGATAGGCCGCGGCCGCCGGGCTGGCGGGCCAGGTCAGGCTCACCTGCGTGCCATCGATGCGGCCCTGCAGGTTTGCCGGCGGTATCGGCCCACTGGCCGGCGGCAAATGCGTGCCAATGGTGCGCTCGTACGTGCCGAATCCTTGCTGCCAGGCGGCCAGGTTGAAATCGGTGATCGGCCACCAGGCATAAAAGCGCTGGCTGCCAGCCCCGGCGGCGACCAGCAGCTGGCCATTGAAACCGACGACGTCGATGGGGCCGAAGGGGTTGGGTGCCAGAGTGTGGCCGGTGGCGGTAGTAATTCCGCCGTAGGGCAGGGATTGCGCCGGCAGGGTGAAGCGGCCGTCCAGGTCCGTCGTACCCGTGATGACGGGTGCCGACGGTACTGCGCCGGCCACCGTCTGGTAGATCGTGATCGGCACGCTGGCCGCGGGCTGGCCGCGGTTGTCCAGCACACGCAGCGTATTCTGGGCGGGAATATCGAAGAGAAACTCACCGTAATAGCCCCGCCGGTAACCCTGGTTGCGGTTGAGCGCACCCACCGTATGGTCACTGTAGAGCGGCCAGCTGTGGCTGCCCAGGTTGCCGCCGCCCATCAGGTCGGGGCGCGGCCATTGGAAACCCATGAGCAGCGGCCGGCCGTCGGTGTCCAGCACGGCGTTCTGGTAACTGCCGGCAACGTTGAGCCAGTAGAGGTCGATCATACCCAGCTGGTGGGTCAGTTCGTGGACCAACCCCCAATCGATGGTGCCGGCGAAGGTTTGCGCATAGCGATCGGCAGACAAGGCTGCTTCGTCTTCGGGTGTGTCGGGGTCGTCGCGATCCACGCGGAAAGTCCAACGACCGTCGAAGGCCAGCGCGCCGCTGACCAGATCGCCGCCCACCTGTTCGGTCACTGTGATCACGTCCACGCGCACGCGGTCGAGCGCACCGTTGGGTTGCGACGGATAGGTTGAGGCGGCCAGGTTGCGGTTCATGGCGTCGAACTGGGCCTGCAGCCAGTCGGCAAAGCTCCAGGAACCGATCAGATTGGGCCGGCGGGCGAAGGCATCGTTGACCAGTGGGTGGACCAGCACGTCGAGGTAGAGTGCATCGCTGGCGTCGGCGCGCGTGTTGTTGCTGCGCGTCGTCTCGTTCAGGGTGCCGGCTGGATCGAGCGACAGGGAAACAGTGTAGCGTGCGCTGGACCACGACCAGGGCAGGGTCAGGGTGGCCGTCGCACCGGGGGTGAGGGGCGGCAGGGTGACATCGCTGCGCTGAACATCGTTCAGGTCAGGTGCGCCAGCCGGTACGATCTGCCAGGTGGCGCTGACGGCCGGCGTGGTGATGACGCCCTGGTTGGCGATCTGCGCCGTGAACGTCACGGTCTCACCGGGCAGCGGAAAGTGCCGGGCATTGGCCGTACCCGGACACAGCGCCGGCAGCCCATGGCTGTAGTCGAGGCAGTAGCGCGGGTAGCGCGGCGTGCGGGCGATCCACTGCACACTCAGATCGGGCAGGTTGGGTGGAGCGATCGGGGCGGCCGCCAGCTGGTAGGTCGCTGTGACCCAAAAGAACGGCGGTGGGGCTGGTGGGGGCACGGGGGAAGGTGGTCCAGCGTTATTGACGTAGCTACCCACCGGACGCAGCTGCGGTGTGTCGTGCGTCAACTCCCACCCGGTTGCCGGCGGTGCTGGTGGTGTGAAGGCACGCGCAGGTTGCCCACCGACCACGAGGTAGCCAAGACCCAACAGGAAGAAGGCACAACCCAGACTCACCAGCACACGCCCGGCGCGCGCGGGCAACGATTGGTTGCGTCCGCTGTTCAGCTCCGCGTCTTCATTTCCAAAGGACATGCTCTTGCACCGCGGTCATGCATCTGACGTATCCCGCTGGCCCTCGGTGGTGTGCCACATCAGCCTTTTTTGCCGTGCGTGCATTCGTTGACGGCCGCACCGTGGTCAGGTGGAATTCCTGTCACAGCCGGAAACTCGGCACCGTTGGCCGCAGGCGTTCGGGCGTGGGCAGGCCACCGTACTCTTCCTCGTAGATCTCCAGATACGCCCGGTGCAGTGCACGGCGTATGGGCACCAGGTGCGGGTCGTCGCCGGCTTCACCCAGGATCTGCACCGCCGTCGCCAGCGCCTCGAGTGCGGCGCCGCGGTTGAGACCGGGCTGCGCAGCCGCGCGCACGTGGACAATGGCTGCCCGCGGCGCCCCCGCGGCGGCCATCGCATCAGCCAGGTTGGCCAACTGCTGTGACGCCGCACGATCCATGCGGTGCGTGCCGTAGTTCCAGGTGCTGCCAGTAAAACCGGTGACTGCCACCGCAATCATGGCCACGATCAATGTCAGCGATGCCGCAACCACACAGCCACGCGCCAACGGGCGTGGCAGCTGTCCACCCGACGGTGCCTCTTCGCCGGCCCACTCCTGGGCAGTGCCCACTGCAAAAGGCCCGTCAACCTCTGGCACATCCGCTACCAGCAACCCATGATCGATGCTG
>JAYRNS010000344.1:0-2167 GCA_041912075.1 Anaerolineae bacterium | reverse complement strand
GACGACTTCCTGGCCGATCTGCGGCTGATCCAGGAGAGCCTGGGCACGCATCGCGCCGGCCGGCTGGCTGAGGGTCGCGTCGCCGACCTGGTGTGTCAGGCCGAGGTGTTTGGTTTTCACCTGGCCACGCTCGATGTGCGCCAGCATACCGCACGCATCACTGCGGCGCTGCACGAGATATTCGCCCGCTACGGGATCGCAGCGGGCTACAGCGCACTGCCGGAGGATGACAAAATCGACCTGCTGACGCGTGAGCTGCACAACCAGCGCCCGCTGACGCCAGCGGTGCTCGATTTCAGCGCCGAGACGAATGATACGGTCGAGCTGCTTCGTCTGGTGCCGCGCGCCCAAGCGCGCATTGGCCGCAACGCGATCGAAACGTTTATTCTGAGCATGACGACCGGCGCCAGCGACGTGTTGGCGGCGCTGCTCCTGGCGCAGGATGCCGGCGCAGCCGCTGGCCTGGACATCGTGCCTCTGTTCGAGACCATCCCCGACCTGCATGCCGCGCCGGGCATCATGGCACGTCTGTTCGACAACCCCGCGTATGCCATCCACCTGGCACGGCGCGGTCAGGCCCAGCAGATCATGATCGGCTACAGCGATTCGAACAAAGATGGCGGTTACCTCACCGCCAACTGGGAGCTGTACCAGGCTCAGCGCGCGCTGCCGGCGGTGTGCGCCCAGCACGGTGTGATGCTGACGCTGTTCCATGGACGCGGCGGTACGGTGGGGCGGGGTGGGGGACGTACCAACCGGGCGATCCTGGCGCAGCCGCCCGAGTCGGTGCGCGGCCGTTTCAAGCTCACCGAACAGGGTGAGGTCATCACCAACCGCTATGGCCATCGTGAGCTGGCGCACCGGCATTTGGAGCAGCTGGTGCACGCCGTGCTGGTGAGCAGTGCACGTGCCCCCACCGGCCCTGCGGCGGACAGTGCAGCGTGGGAGCCGGCGATGGCGGAGCTGTCGCTGGCCGCCGAACAGGCTTACCGCGCCTTCGTCCACGAATCGCCCGCGCTCGTGCGCTACTTCTATGCCGCCACACCGATCAACGCCATTGGCCAGCTCAACATTGGCAGCCGGCCGGCGCGACGCAAAGCCGGCGACTCGATTGCCGACCTGCGGGCGATCCCCTGGGGGTTTGCCTGGGCGCAGAGCCGGGTCAACCTGCCGGGCTGGTTCCCGCTGGGGGCCGCGGTGACGGACTGGGCAGGCGACGACCCCGTGCGCTGGGCGTTGTTGGCGAACATGTACCAGGCCTGGCCCTACTGGCGCACCATTGTGGACCACGCCCAGATGTCACTGCGCAAAGCAGATGGTTTGATTGCCAGTGTTTATGCCGGTCTGGCGGATGAAGGCACGCGCGCAGCCGTGCTGCCAACCCTGGTCGACGAACTGGCGCGTACGGAAGCGGTTGTGCTGCGGATGACCGGCCAGCGCGACCTGTTGGACAACGAAGCCTGGCTGCAGCACTCGATCCGCGTGCGCAACCCGTACATCGATCCGCTCAACTACGCCCAGGTTGCGCTGCTGCAGCGTCTGCGCCGTGCCGCGCCAGACGAGGTCGAACCGCTCAGGGAAGCTGTATTGATGAGTGTGAACGGCATTGCCGCGGGACTGCGCAATACGGGATGATACACCGCGCTGATACAAGCCATAGAAGGATTCAATGATGAACACATCAACGAAAGGCAAGAAATCAGGTACACCGCCAGCCAGCAGCCCGGTCCGCAAGAGCCGGGCATGGCGTTGGTTAGCCGTGATTGGTGGCCTGGTCGTGATAGGGCTGCTGTTCAGCGGCGGGGCGGTGGCGACCGCCATTCAGGTCGAAAACGACGACGCCTTCTGCGCGTCGTGCCACACCGAGCCAGAGACGACGTTTTACCAACGTTCGCTCGCAGCACCGGTGGATCTGGCCACCGCCCATACGGCCAAAGAAGTCGATTGTATTCAGTGCCACAGTGGTTCCGGCACCGGGGGCCGCCTGCAAGCCATCTCCACCGTGGCCGCGCCCGACCTCATGCACTACCTCAGCGGCAGCTACCGGCATCCTGCCGCTGTCACCGTGCCGATTGGTGATGATCACTGCCTCAAGTGTCACGCCGACATCACGGCCAACCGTGATATGAACAACCACTTCCACGCCTTTCTGCCGTTGTGGCAGGCG
>JAYRNS010000343.1:0-1953 GCA_041912075.1 Anaerolineae bacterium | reverse complement strand
CGTTCATCCTGCCTCCGTCCGCGCCCTCACGCGTCCGATTCACTTCTCGCCCCTATCCCCCCCCAGGGGGGAGGGGTAGCTGAATTGTAGCATGGGAAGTGCGTAGTGTCAAAGAGAGTGCCAGTCGCGAATGACCGATCTGGCCCTTGACGCGAACCGCCATCAACGAATAGGGGTAACGAATGAACGAATCGATCTGGTATATCGTAGTACATCGCAGGTCACAGCTCTGGCTGTGACAGGCTACTCCATCCATGCCCACGCCGGCAAGACGATGTCAGCGCAACGCCGGCGCGCCGGAGGATGTTTGTTGGTCGAGTTTGGCGTCACTGCCGTCCGCGAATGGGGTCCACGAATACGCGAATGACACCACCCGCGGCGTTTGATTCGCGTATTCGCGATCGGTATTCGCGGACGGCATTCGCCGTGCGCGGCTAAGACGTTGCCCGGACATGCCATGCTGCGTGCGTTGAGCCAGCGTCCAGATTTACCAGGGGCCCAGAGTCATGGATGAATAGGGGACACAACTACACGAAAACCATCGTTGACGAAGCGGAAGTACGGGTGGTAGAGGTATAGCGGGCGGCGCAGCGCACGTACCTCTCATTGACGTCGAAGGACCCGCCCCGCACCACGCGCGCCGCATCGCCCTGCGGGCTGTTATCAGCCGGCGTATTGTAGTCACTACGCCACTTCGTCTGCGTCCACTCCCACACGTTGCCGCTCATATCCAACAGGCCGTACGGACTCGCACCCGCCGGGTAACTGCCAACCGCCGTCGTATCGCCGACGTTGATGTTGTAGTTGGCACGGCTCTTGTCCGGCCCATTGCTGCCCAGGGATAGATGCGGCTGTCATCGGCGCCCCGGCACGCTTTCTCCCACTCTGCCTCGGTCGGCAGGCGCACACCCGCCCATTGGCTGAAGGCCTGCGCGTCGTCCCAAGAAATGTGCGTGACTGGGTGGTTCTGTTTGTCATCGACACTGCTTGCAGGCCCGCGCGGTGCACGCCAGTTGGCTCCCTCAACATCATCCCAGTTCGAGCCGGTCCAAGTGTAACTGGAACCTTCCTTTTCGGCCGTGGTCTGATACCCCGTCGCCTCCACAAACGCCGCAAACTGCGCCACCGTCACCTCGGTGCGTGCGATCCAGAAGGTATCCACGTCTTCAGGGTGCTGCGGCTGTTCCCAGTCACCAGCCAGCGAATCCTGCTGGGTATTGCTCCCCATCGTGTACTCGCCGGCGGGGATTTCGACCCAGTCGAAGGCGATCGGCGAGGTCGGTGGCTGCCACGTCAACATCGCAGTCGCGGCAGCCTCGCGGGTTGGCGTGGTCGTCGGCGGTGCTGGCGTACTCGCAACCGGGAAATCCAAAACCAGCGGTGCCGAGGTGGGTGTGGGGTTGCCGCTCGACCGCCATAGCCCGTTCAACACGCCCAATACCAGCAGCACCACGGCCGCGATACCACCCGCCACCCAGATCCAGCCCGGTATGCGTCGCGTTGGCTGGGATTGCTTCAACGGCGCGCCAGGCGGCTCGGCGGTTTGGGCCGGGATGAGGACCGGTGAAGCACGACTGGCGACTTCCGGGCGGGCCGGTTTGGGTGCCACAGGGTGAACCACGGGCTCGGGCGGCACGACCCTTCGCAATCGGGAGTAGAAGTCGGCCGGCGGCAGCTGACCGCCACGGACGTCGGCGTATTCCTTGTTGATCAACAGTGGCAGCCCCTTGCCGCGCAGCAGCAGGGGAAGGATCGGTTTGCCCTCCTGCTGTGCCAGCAGGATCTCTTTTTCGACCCACTCCGATTCGCGAGCCTCCGGCGACATCACGACGACCATGGCCGCACAGGTCTCGATCGCCTTTTCGATCGTGCGCCACCAGCGGTGACCCAGGTCGATGCGGTCGTCGTACCAGGGGCCATAGCCGTGCGCCTGCAGGTCGGCCGCCAGGCGCT
>JAYRNS010000342.1:0-14220 GCA_041912075.1 Anaerolineae bacterium | reverse complement strand
CGCCCAAACCAATGGCCGGCAGCAGCGCCAAACCCGTAAACGACGACAGAAACGGGATGATACAAAAGCCCACAATCGCCGCCAGGACCAGCAGGGCAATCCCCAGACCGGCATAGCTGTTGCGCACGACGTCCGGGCTGGTGTTGAAGAAACCCTCCTGCACGGTCGCCTCGTACAGCTGCTTCTTGAGCTTCGGTATAACCGTGTAGAATTTGTTCTTCAGATCGGAAAGGTCGCGCTCGTCACCCTGGCCGAAAACGGCACCCACCAGCGTTTTCTCATACTTGCGCAGGTTTTCCGTGCTGCCGACCTTTTTGTAGGTGAAATCACCGCCTTTGAGTTCCGTGATCGTCAAGACACCACGGTGTGCCAGATCGACCAGCGTGGCGATGATGTCTTCCATATCGGCATCTTCGTCGACCAGGGTGCCGGCCATACCGGCGGGCAGGTTTGGATCAGGCGGCTCAGCAAGGTAGTCGGTGGGCAGTGCCACCGGTTTGTCGCGGCCTTTGGTATACCAGAGCAGGTAGACCAGGAGTGGTCCACCAATAAGCAGCAGAATGCTCAAAGCCAGGATGCCAAGGTCAACGAGCGGCCGCACGTTGGTGTCGTAGGCCGCCTGGCGCTCCTTCTGGGCCGCTTCAGCGTCGGCGGCTGCCTGCCAGGGAGCGGGTGCGCCGGCGACGACGCCGTGGGTGAACTGCACGCGGATCTCGAACTCCTCGCCGGGCGCCATTTTTTCCTGCGCTTCGAAGGTCACGTTTTGGTCGTCGACCAACTGTGCTGTGCCGCGCACACCGTAGTTGTCGTAGTTGGTGATGACGGCCGGGGCAGGAACGTGAACCAGGGCCTTCGCCGAAACGACATCAAACGAACGGTCTGGCCCGACCGCCTTCCACCAAAACTGGTCGCCACCGTCGTAATAACGTAAGGCATCATCCACCGTGTAGGTGATCGTGTAGACGTGCCGGCTGTCCGAGGCTGCTTCCGGCAGAAACCATTTGATACGAATTTCGCCGGATGACTCGGTGACGACAAAGGTGCCAGGATTCTCACCGCCGCTGCGCCCTGTCAAGGGCTGGCCATCAGCCGTCATTTGAATGTCGCGAATCGTTGAAAGCCGATCGGTGGGGATGTTGCGCGTCCCGAAACGGAACGGGCCGCCGGAGAAAACGATTTCCTGGGTCTCGGTGATGGTCACCGAGCCATCGGTATTGATCGTCGCGTCGGTATCCCAACGTTCCCAGTACAGGCTGCGGCTGTCCTGAGCCAGCGCTGGACTTGCCAGTACAACCAGGAGAAGCATTGCCAAAACGGCAACGAATTGGGTTCGTTGTGTGCGCACGTTGCCTCCAAACTCTGCAACCGGCCGCGTGACCCCTCTGCGTCCACGCGGCGTCCGCTCTGCTGCGTGACGGTGCTCAGCACCGCAACAGCTAAGAGCCTATCCGAATAACCGGATATTCGCCTTAATAAGGCGCCTGGGGACAGTTATTCGGATAGGCTCTATCTCGCCAGAGCCAGGTTACGCCATGCGATCTGACAGGCGTCATCGCCCAAACTGCCACATCTATTATACCCTAAAACATCGGGAATACCTAATGCACGACAAATCGTACCTAATGCTCTGTCAGGCATCGTACAGGAACGACTTCTAGCGCACCACCAGCGTCGAGATCGGGCTTTTGAGCACCAACCGGTTGCACAAGTCTTCCATCAGCAGCCGGTCGACCCCAGACGCGGCGTGGGCGCCAATGACGAGCAGATCGTACTCCCCTTCGATGACCTCGGCCAACACCTGTTCAGCGACCAGCCCTTCGCGCAACCGCAGGCCGCCCAGTACGCCGGTCGCCGCCAGGTCATCCATAGCCTGCTGCAGCAGGGGCCGCACTTCTGGCTCGATGGTGGTCAGCTCGTCCAATGAGTGACGGCCTGATTCGGCCTCCAGCCCCTGGAACATCAGCGGCAGCTGTGACAAGACGTGCAGAATGGTGACCGGTGCGTTGAACGCCAGACCCCATTCGCCAGCCAGGTGCACCGTTTCCAGACTCTGCGCCATACCCCCAATGCTTACCAGGATGCGCCGGACGGCGTCGGGCGGCCGGCGTACGACCAGGACGGAGGTGTTGCTTTCACGCACCACATGGGCGACGCGTGAGCCCAAGAACAGCCGCATCAGGCGCGAACGGTCAGCCGCGGTGACGACGATCAGGTCATAGGCGTTGGCCAGCGATTGGCTGAGGATGACCTCCTCGACGGTGCCAGACTGAACCATCGTGACCGCCTGATCGTCTTCCGTGATCAACATCGCCGAACGGACATTGTCCAGCCGGGCAGAACCGGAATGCGTGCGGTCATCCGCGGTCAACAGTGTGATTTCAGCCGGAAAATGCTGCGTAATCAGATTGACCGCACGCAGTACCTGTGTTTCATTTTCGGGTCCGTCCACATACACGAGCACTTTGATCGAAGATTGCCTATCCACGGTGTCCTGTCACCTATCGCCGCTACAAGAGCAGCAGAATGATTGGAGTGACCAGCAGAACGATCAGGAATACGAACAACCGCCGGTTGTCGCGCACGATCGACTCCAGTGCCCACTCGATGCTCCGGCGGTAACGCCCGTAACTGAGCCCTAACACGATCAGCGACAACACGGCCACACTGGTCATCTCTACAAAGACAATTGTGAAGGCGCGCGGCGTGTTGAGCAGCAGAGCGGCAAACAGGGTATCGATGAAGGTTGTGATGTTGGCACCCATGACGTACGGGATCAAGTTTTCTCGCCGCACGTAACCGCGCACCGATAGTGGGACCAGAATCCCCAACGATACAGACACCGAAAGCGTCACCGACGTCACTAACATGCCCAACATGAACATTACCGACGGCCGGTAAACAAAGTCGGCCACCCGGCGAATGCCCGTGCTTTCGGACGTCATCTCAGGCAGAGCCCGATCGAAAATGTTAAAGGCCAGCAGCAGCACACCAATGCCCAGGATGAACACCATCCAGCCTGGCAGCGCGCTGGTGATGGCGTGCACGATCGGATCGTACAGCACGTCGATAAATGAGCTCAGCATCTGGGGCGAACCAAACTGGATATGATCGAACCAGCCATTCGTCAACGCCAGATAGCCCACCCCCATCGCCGGCAGATAGATCGTCGCCGTCACCAGAAAGGCTAACACACCGATCGAAATGCTGGCCACGCGCTGGTGCCCGCGCAAATACGAGATGAATCCAACCAGCAATACGATAAACGAGGCGCCAAGTCGCGAACCGGTAATCATGGCAAACGACTGGATGTCGGTGATGATCCCGGCGCTGAACAGGGTCAGGCTGACCGCAGCGACCGGCGAGCCGCTCAATACGATATAGGCCATCAGCCAGCCCATACCCAGGGTGTTGACCACCGAGTCGACCGACAGCGCCGTAAAGATGGGTGCCAGCCCGCGCGCGCTGGTCTTTAGCAGCTCCAATGCCAGGATAAAGACAGCTATGCCGAGAATGGCAAAGGCGATTTTTCTGACTCGACCTGCCACAAGGTTGTCCTTTACGCCGTCGCGCGATCCACAAGACCGTTGGCCACCGTGTGGGCGGCCGCGTCATCGTCACCCAGCGTTTCGTCTTCGTCAATGTGCCGGTAGAAGAGCAGGCGTGTGCTGCCGTACTGCCGGCGGTCGCTGAGCTGCAGCGATCGGATGGTCAGGCTTTTTTCTTCCTTGGGATGGATTTGTACGACCACCTGACCATCGGAAGTCAGCAGTTCAGGCCGGGCATCGATCAGTTGCAGCGCCTTTTGCCACAGATCCTGATACTGCGGCGGTGCCACGTAGATCAGATCGAAGGCCGGGCCCAGGTAGTGCTGCACGTAGGCAAAGGCATCACCACGCACGATCTCAGCCCGGGCCTGTACCCCGGCGTGATCCAGGTTGCGCATCAATGTCTCGATCGCCCGGCGTTGACGCTCGCAGAACACCGCCTGTGCGGCCCCGCGACTCAACGCCTCGATGCCTACCGCACCGGTGCCGCCAAACAAGTCGAGAAAGCGGCGGTCCACAATCGCATCTTGTGACGTGAGGATCGAAAACAGCGCCGATTTGACCCGGTCTGTGATAGGGCGCGTCGAGTCGCCGGGAACCGCCAACAACGAGCGCCCCTTGGCTGAGCCTGCGATCACGCGCATGCACGGCCTCCTGTAACATTTTTGCGATGGCAGACAATTTATCACAGTACGCCGGCTTTGGCAATTTGCGTAATGGTGATTGCTGTTTGCCGTTCGTGGATAATTGGAGTACACTTGATGCCATGGATGAACCAATACGTCGTTTTCCTGATGGCTTTTTGTGGGGTGCGGCCACTTCCAGCCACCAGGTCGAAGGCAACAACCGCAACAACCAGTGGTGGGAATGGGAACAGCAGCCCGGTCACATCTATGCGGGTCACACCTCGGGTCTGGCCTGCAATTGGTGGGCACCGGGTGGTGCCGAAGCTGATTTCGATCGCGCCCACGCCTTGCACCAGAATGCACACCGGCTTTCGCTGGAATGGAGCCGGCTGGAGCCAGTCGAAGGCATCTTCGACGGCTCGGCTTATGCCCGCTACCGGCAGATGCTGCAGGGTCTGCGTGCGCGCGGCATCGAGCCTATGGTCACGCTGCATCACTTCACCGATCCCTTGTGGCTCACCGACCAGGGTGGTTGGCTCAGCCCGCACGCGGTGGAACGGTTTCGCCGCTATGTCGAACGTACGGTGGACGAGCTGGGTGACCTGGTGCAGTTCTGGTGCACGATCAACGAGCCGAACGTCTATGCGCTGATCGGCTACATCGTGGGTTTCTTTCCACCCGGACGGCACCATCTGGTCCAGGCTTATGCCGTGCTGCGTAATCTGCTGCTGGCCCATGCCGCAGCGTACCGCACGATCCACCGGCTCGACGGGCGTGCCCGTGTCGGGTTGGTGGTCAACGTGCGGCCCTTCGTGCCGGCACAACTCGATTCGCGCCTCGACCGCAGCGCATCGGCCCTGTTCGACCGCATGTTCAACGCGGCGGTGCTCAACGCGCTGGACAACGGCGTGCTGACACCCCCTCTCGGTTTTGGCCGTCAGGTTGGGCAGCTCGTCGATTCGTTCGATTTCATTGGCGTGAATTATTACACGCGCGAACTGGTCCGGTTTGACATCCGCCGGCCGGGCGAGCTCTTCAGTCACCGCTTCTTCCACCCGGACGGTGAAACCAGCGATCTGACCAAAGACGATATCCCCTACGGGGAAAACTACCCGTCCGGTCTCATCGATGCCTTGCAGCGGGTGGCACACTACGGCAAGCCGATCTACGTCACCGAATGTGGTTTGCCGGACGATGATGACGACCAGCGACCACGTTTTCTCATCACCCACATCGCCGCCATGCACGACGCCATGCAGATGGGCATCCCGGTAAAAGGCTTCTTTCATTGGACCCTGGTCGACAACTTCGAATGGGCCGAAGGCTGGAAGCTGCGTTTCGGTCTGTACGAGCTCGATCCTGCCAGACAGACCCGCACACCCCGGCGCAGCGCCCACGCCTACGCCGACATCTGCCGGGCCAACGCGCTGACGCCCGAGATCGTGCAGCGCTATGCGCCTGAGGTGATCGACACGGTCTTTGCCCCCTGAGCGGAGGATAGGTCATGCCACGAATTGGTCCGTTCGATATTTCCACCCAAACCGGTGACCCGCTCACTGTCGGCAATTTGCAGCTGACACCGTTCGTGCGCCTCGTGCAAGTGCGCCGTCTGGAGAGTGTCGTCACCGCTGACCAGCAGCGCCTGGTTGGGTTTGCTCTGGTGATGGCTACACCGGTTGCGGTCCGCGTGCTGGATGACCAGGGCGAGCGCCGGGTGTCCATCCCCGACCCGATGCTGACGGCCGCGTTGGGTTTGTTGGCCGGGTTTGTCCTGGTTCCCTTGGTCAGCGTGCTGGTGACCCGGTTCAAGAAGCCCCGCGCGCCATCGAACCACAATTTATCTCAGGAGGACGCATGGAACTGAACCGTTTGTTCGATCAGGTCGAGAAACTGTTGGACAGTGCCAGCTGGCGCTCGGTCTTTGGCGAGCCTTACAAAGAAGGGGATGTGACGATTATTCCCCTGGCCCGGTTGAAGTACGGCTTTGGTGCCGGCTTTGGCAGCGGCGGGCCGACGCAAGACGAATCAGAGCCTGGTGCCTCCGGTGAAGGTGCCGGTTATGGCGGCGGCATCCTGGCCGATCCCGCGGGTGTGGTGCGAATCCAAGGAGACCGTGTGGTGGTTGAACCCTACCTCAATGTGGGCCGGCTGGGCCTTGCCGGCATCTTGTTTGCCGCCTGGGCCATTTTCTGGATCACCTGGAGCATACGGCAGGTGGCCAAAGGGGGAACCGGCCAACCGGAAAACTGAAGTGTAAGGCGAGATACTTGCGTTTCTGGTTCATCCTGCTATACTTCTCCCTAGAATGGATTCGGTTGACCGGGTGCCCGGCAGCCAGCGTCCACCAGGTTTGTTGAGTTAAAAACGATAGTCGCTTGGATCGTACGACGACCGAGACGGCGGATAACACAGACTCAATGTGTGATTTCCAAAACCTCTCGCGCGTGCGGGAGGTTTTTTTCTGCCCGCAGTGGATTGACGTCGGTTGCGAACCATGCCGAGACAGAACAAGGAGCGGGAGCGCATGATCCGAACACTGTTCAAGAGCAAGATTCACCGTGCCGTGGTGACCGAAGCCAATCTCCACTATATCGGCAGCATCACCATCGATGCTGAACTGATGCGCGCAGCCGACCTGCTGGAGTACGAGAAGGTTCAGGTCGTGGACGTCGACAACGGTGCACGTCTCGAGACATACGCCATCGCCGGTGCGCCCGGCAGTGGTGAAATCTGCCTCAACGGTGCGGCCGCACGTCTGGTGGCGCCGGGCGACCGGGTCATCATCATGTCCTATGCCCAGGTCGCCGAACCCATCCCACAGCCGTGGACGCCGACGGTCGTATTTGTCGATCAACACAACCGCATCGTCGAAACTGCCAGCGAAGAGAAAGCCAACACACGTTTTGCCGACATCGTGCCCAATCTGAATTAGGCGACATGAGGAACCATGGCATACACCTTGCCTGAAGACAGCGCAGTATCGGTCACCCGTCCCGCCTTAGGCATTGCCGGGGCGGGGCGCGTAGGCAGTGCCATGGCGCGGCTCCTGGCACAGCGCGGCTGGCCAGTGGCCGGCGTTTGGAGCCGCCACTACGCAGCGGCGCAGCGTTTGGCGGAGCAGGTCGGCTGTGCCGCCTGGGAGAATGGCGGGGACCTCCGGCGCGCTGACCTGGTTGTCGTGTGTGTGCCTGACGATGCCATCTCGGGTGTTGCGGCAGCGGTGGCGCTGGCCGGCGGCTGGCGGACGAACCAGGGTGTCGTGCACTGTTCTGGCGCCGTCGAGGTCAGTGCGCTGCAACCAGCCCAGGCGGCGGGTGCATGTATCGGTGGTTTTCATCCCCTCCAGGCCTTTGCCACCGTCGAAGCGGCGATGGACATCCTGCCGGGCAGTTTTTTTGCGCTCGAAGGTGTAGGTGCCCTGCGTCAGTGGCTGCCCGCCCTCGTCGAAGCGCTGTCGGGTTCGTACGAGTGGCTGCGTCCCGGGACACGGGCCCTTTACCATGCGGCGGCGGTATTTGCCAGCAACTATCTGGTCACCCTGTTCGACGTCGCTTCCCAGCTCATGCAGGCAGCTGGCTTTGAACCTGCGGCGGCACAGGAAGCGTTGCTCCCTCTGACCAGCGGTGCCGTTCGTAACCTGGGAACGATTGGTCTGCCGGCCGCGCTAACCGGACCGATTCGGCGCGGCGATGCCGACACCGTCGCCCGTCACCTCGAGGCCCTGGCGGGTTACCAACCGGCGGTGGCCCAGCTCTACCTGCACCTGGCGCGCCATACCGTGCCCCTGGCCCGCCAGCTCGATGCCGACCGCGCCCAGCAGATCGACGATCTGCTGGAACGGCGCACCCGTATGTGATACTCGACAAGGAGACGATCATGCGCAAGACCATCCGCCACTTTCAACAGATGAAGGATCGCGGCGAACGCATCCCCATGGTAACTGCCTACGATTACACCAGCGCACGCCTGGCCGAAGCAGCCGGCATCCCCATCCTCCTGGTGGGCGACTCCCTGGGCATGGTGATGCTCGGTCATTCGTCGACCATCCCGGTAACGCTGGACGACATGATCCATCACGCCAAGGCCGTGGTGCGCGGCACCCAGAACGCCTTGGTCGTCGTCGACATGCCCTTTATGACTTACCACGTCAACCCCGAGCAGGCCCTGACCAACTGCGGACGCGTGATGCAGGAAACTGGTGCACAGGCCGTCAAAATCGAAGGCGGGGCGCGCATGGCCGATACCGTGCGCCGACTGACCGATAATGGTATCCCGGTCATGGGCCACATCGGCCTGACCCCGCAGTCGGTCAACCAGTTTGGTGGTTATCGCGTCCAGGGCCGCACGCTCGATGCCGCACGGCAGCTGATCGACGACGCGCTTGCCCTGGAGGCGGCGGGTGCGTTTGCCATCGTCCTGGAACTGGTGCCGGCCGAGCTGGCACAGATCACCTCGCAGCGTCTGCATGTTCCCACGATCGGCATTGGCGCGGGTGTTGGCTGCGATGGTCAGGTCCAGGTGTGGCACGACATGCTCGGGCTGTTCGAGGATTTTGTGCCCAAACATGCGCGGCGGTTTGGCGAGCTCGGCAAGGCGGCGCGCGAGGCACTCGCCACCTACGTGACCGACGTCCAGGAAGGGTCATTTCCCACCGAGGCGCACAGCGTCCACATGGACGCCGATACGCTGGCGGCGCTGGTAGACGAGATCAGTTGGGGCACCACCCGGAGCGCAACCAGCCATGACGACGCCGAAGCCGTGACCGCGCTATACGGTGGCGACGGTGGCCGGCGGTCGCGCTAACCATGCAGCAGGTCTCCACCATCGCTGAGATGCACGCAGTGCGCCGGCAGATCACGGGCAGTGTCGGGGTGGTGCCGACGATGGGTTATCTGCATGCCGGTCACCTGGCACTGGTGGCGCGTGCCCGCGCTGAGAATAACTACGTCATTGCCACGATCTTCGTCAACCCGACGCAGTTTGGTCCGAACGAGGATTTTGCCGCCTACCCGCGCAACACGGCGGGTGACCTGGCACAGCTGGCGGCGGCTGGATGTGACCTCGTCTTTACACCGGCTACAGACGACATCTACCCTGCTGGCTACCAGACCTACGTCACGGTCGAAGCCGTCAGCCAGCCATTGGAAGGCGCCCGGCGGCCCGGCCACTTTCGCGGCGTGGCGACCGTCGTCGCCAAACTGTTCAATCTGACCCGACCCACGCGCGCCTACTTTGGTCAGAAGGATGCGCAGCAGGTCCGGGTCATCGAAACCATGGCACGCGAGCTCAATTTCGACCTGGCAATCGTCGTCTGCCCGACGGTGCGTGAGTCCGATGGCCTGGCGCTCAGCAGCCGCAACGCCTATCTGACGCCGGCCCAGCGCGCAGCGGCGCCGGTGTTGTTTCGTGCGCTCTCGGCCGCGCAGGTTGCCTGGCAGCAGGGCGAACGGCATCCGGCACGGCTGCGAAGGGTGATGGACAGCGTGCTGGCGGCCGAACCGCTGGCAGAGGTGGAGTACACCAGTGCGGCCGACGCGGTGACGCTGGCCGAGCTGGACAAAGTTATCGAGGGCCCCGTGCTGCTCTCGATGGCTGTGCGTATCGGGCGCACACGGCTAATCGATAACCTGGTATTGGATTGACCAGGATTGGAGTTCAACGATGCTTCTGACCATCGACATCGGAAATACCAACGTCGTTCTTGGTCTGTACGACGGACAGGAACTGCGCGGCCACTGGCGCATCAACACCGTCAGCGGCAAAACGGCAGACGAGTATGCAGTGCTGGTGCTTAGTCTGATGGAGCGCGCCGGGTACAACGTGCCGGGCAGCGTGACCGGCGCCATCATCGCCAGCGTGGTGCCGTCACTGACCAGCTCGTTTACCGAGCTGGCCGAAGAATATCTGCACTGCCGCACGCTGGTAGTGGGCACCGGCATCCGCACCGGTGTGCGCGTGCGTGTCGACAACCCGCGCGAAGTGGGCGCCGACCGTGTCGTCAACACCGCGGCCGTTCACCGGCTCTACGGCGGCCCCGCTTTGGTCGTTGATTTTGGCACTGCAACGACCTTCGACGCCGTCTCGGCCGAAGGGGACTATCTGGGCGGCGCCATCGCTCCCGGGCTGGCCATTGCGGCCGATGCGCTGGGTGAGCGGGCGGCGCAGCTGTTCCGGGTCGAGCTGACGGCACCGCCGGACGTCATCGGCAAAAACACGGTGCAGGCGCTGCAGTCTGGTCTGTTTCTCGGCTATGTCGGTTTGATCGAAGGGCTGGTGGCGCGCTTTCGCGAGCGGCTGGGTCCCACCATGAAGGTAGTTGCCACCGGCGGGCTGGCTGAGGTCATCGCCGACCACACGCCCGTGCTGGAAGTCGTCGACCCCTGGTTGACCCTGGCCGGTTTGCGGCTGATCTGGGATCTGAACCAGTGACCACGTCCACTGCACTGCAGCAGATGATCACCCAAGTGCAGGACTGGTTACCGGTGGCGGACCGGCGGTCGATTTTTTTGCGCTGCTATGCGATCATGACGCATAACATGCAGCAGGCGATCGTCGAAGGCCGCTTCCACGACCCGGTGTGGATGGGTTACCTGCTGGAGCATTTTGCCAGCTACTATTTCGAGGCGCTCGCTGCGTATGAACGGAAGACCACTGGTACACCGTTGGTGTGGCAGCAGACATTCGACCTGGCTCAAGACCCCACGACGTCGGTCATTCATAATCTGTTGTACGGTGTCAATGCCCACATCAATTACGATCTCGTACTGGCGATCGGTGATCTGCTCCAACCTGAGATCGCCTACCTGACGGCCGAACAGCTCGCTCTGCGCCGGGCCGATCACGACCAGGTCAACGGGATCATTGCCGCCAGCATCGACGCCGTGCAGGACCAGGTCGTCGACGCCTACCTGCCTGGCATGCGCATCATCGATCTGGCCATGGGGCCGTTCGACGAACACGTCATCGCCCGGCTCATTGTCCGTTGGCGCGACGATGTGTGGAACAATGCCCTCGACCTGGTGTGCACAGGCTCCGAGGACGACCGCGAGACAGTACGCCGCCGGGTCGAGGAGGACTCGCTGGCGTTTATGAGCAAGTTACGCACCGGCACGCTGGGCGACGGCTTGCTGGACGCCCTGCTGAAATGGCTCGACTAAACTGTGGAATTCGGCCTCGAACAGCTCAGCCAGCCGCCGTGTGACGGGTCCGGGACGACCGCGGCCGAGCGGGCGCCCATCGATGCGCACCAGCGGCATGACGTGGCGGCTGGTGCTGGTCAAAAATGCCTCGTCCCACGTGCCGATTTCAGCCACGGGCAGGTCCTGCACGCCGACGGTAATGCCATTGGCGTGCGCCAGCGCCATGACGACGTCGGCCGTCACGCCGGCCAGTACTTCGTGCGGCGGTGGCACCAGCACCGTGCCGCTGCGTACGACGAACAGGTTGGAGCTCGATCCTTCTTTCACGGTACCACGACTGACGAGCAGACCCTCGTGTTCGCCCGCGTGCTGCGCCTTGCGCCGTGCCAGGAAGTTGACCAGCGTGTTGAGTGACTTGGCTTGTGGAAGCGCCCGTTCACCCTCGAAGGTGATGGCACCGGCGCCGTCTTCATAGTAGTGGGTCGGATAGACGGGCAGGGTTTGCGGCCAGATAAAAGCCTCGGCGGGTGAACTGCCGTTTGCACCCAAAACGAACAGACGCAGCAGGCAGGTATCGGTCTGTGCGGCCTGTAAGAGCAGCGTGATCCACTCTGTCATCTCGCCGATGCTTGCCGGCAGTGCCATCTCCAGGATTGCCGCCGATGCCGCCAGGCGCGCGAGGTGATCGTCAAGGTGAAACACAACCCCTGAACGCACCTCGATCGATTCGTACACACCGTAGGCGCCATACAGCGCCGGGTGGAAAACCGAAACCTGGGCCTCGGCGCCCGGTACAAGCTGCCCGTTGTGACAGACGAGTGTTGCTTTCGGAAAAGTCATGACACATCCTCGTGCAGCGTTGCCAGGTCTCCAAGACTTGGCAACGCTTGGTCCGTTCAGTCACGATAACTCAGGCACCAGGGGGCGCACCACACGATCACGTCCCCGGTCCAGTTCCCAGGGATAGACAATCCAGTTACGCGTGAGTGCCGCGTAATACGTGGGAGCTTCACGCGCAAAGAACGACTGGCCCACCTTGTAATGCAAGACGGCTGTCTCGACCTCACCGCCGGCGGCTTCGATCCGTCCCTTGACCGTCATGATGGTACGGCCGCTGTCCCAGATGTCATCGACGACGAGGATAGACTGATTCCGCAGCTGCGAGTCGTTCGGGAACTGGTGAAAGGTCGGCCAGGCCAGCTTTTGTTGATGGGCGGGCAGAAACTCGACCGCGGCCGTCAAGATGTATTGAATGTCGAGGGCCTCGGCGATCAAGCCTCCCGGAATAATACCGCCACGCGTGATCAATACCAGTGCATCGTAGGCCCGCCGGAACTGCGGTATCAAATGGTCGATCAACTGGTCGACGTCGTGCCAGGTCAGGTACTCGCGCGCGGTGGATGTCGATTCTTTCATGGCTGCATGGGCTCCTTCCGGGTATCAACGTGCCGGACTTGTGTCATCAGGCACGAATTGTACTCAAGGTTGCGCCGAATCCCAAACCGACGCGGGCCGCCGATTGCTCCTCTGTATCTTTGTCTCTATGTGTTAGAGTCTATCCGAAAACCCGCAGGTTAGCCTCATTGCCCAGGTGACTTCTGGGTTTTCGGATAGACTCAGTGTTTGTTTTGATTGTTGACAAACAAAACTGGTAATGCTATAATTTCTTCAGTTTTTTGGTCGATATTGGTCTGTTTCAGAGGCTGCCCGGTCTTGTCTCTGCCACACGTGGGAACCGCCGACTCCGGCTTGATGCGCAAACTAAACAAAGATGCGGTCTTAGAGCTGGTACGCCAGGCTGGTCCGATTTCACGCGCCGATCTGGCACGGCACACGTTGCTCAGCCCGTCGACCATTTCCGCGATCACCCTGGAGCTGATCGAGGCGCAGCTGGTCCGCGAAACAGGTGCCGGGCTGTCGCGTGGGGGACGGCGTCCTGTGCTGCTGGAGTTCAACCGCGATGCCGCCCTGGTCGTCGGTGTCGAAATGGGCGTCACGCATCTCATGGTGCTGGTGACCAACCTGGCGCCGGACATCCATGTGCGTTACAAAGTCCCGTTCAACGTGGGGATGCACCCGGAAATGGGGATCGAGCGTTTGATCGATGGGATCCGGGCGGCGCTAAACCAGCTGCCGGCGCACAACGGGACGCCGCCGCGCATCGCTGGCATTGGGATTGGTGTACCGGGCCCGGTCGACGTGGCCCAGGGCACCCTGGTGGCGCCCCCGCTGATCCCGCAGTGGGATGGTTATCCGTTGTCGGCCGAGCTGAACGAACGCATGGGGCTGCCGGTTTTGATCGACAATGATGCCACGCTGGGTGTCCTGGGTGAATACACATTTGGCGCCGGCCAGCACGTCGATGCGCTGGCTTACGTCAAGCTCGGTACCGGCATCGGCTGTGGCCTGATCTGCAACGGTGAAGTGTACCGCGGTGCACGCGGATACGCCGGTGAAATCGGGCACCTGATGGTCGCGCAAAACGGACCACCCTGCCGCTGTGGCAGTTACGGCTGCCTGGAGGCGATGGCGGGCGGGGAAGCGGTGGCTCAGCAGGCCAAGCTGGCCCTCAAAGCCGGCCACCCATCCATTTTGTCCAACATTGCCGACCCCAATACGATCACGGCACGCGAAGTGGCTGCGGCCGCGGCAGCCGGTGATGCGTTGGGCCGGCAGATTCTCAATACGGCTGGCCGTTTGCTGGGCATTGCCCTGGCCGACCTGGTCAACCTGCTGAACCCAGGACGCATCATCATCGGCGGAGGCTTCGCCCAGGCAGGTGATCCACTGCTGGCGCCGCTGCGCGACACTGTGCGTGCCCAGGCCATGCAGGCCAGCGGGCGTGCGACCGAGATTGTACCCGCCGCCCTGGGCGGTGACTCGATTGCCCTGGGTGCCGTCGCAATGGTG
>JAYRNS010000341.1:0-3405 GCA_041912075.1 Anaerolineae bacterium | reverse complement strand
CAGGGCCACCAGGGCATAGAAGATGATGTGCGAGCCGCGCCGGCTGGTCAGGTTCGTCAACAAAAGCGCAAACGCACCAGCGCAGACGAACAACAGCGGCCAGGTCACTGCCAGCTGCAGCCACTGACTCGGCGCCAACACAACAATGTTTTGCACGAGTGCCAGCCCACAGATCACCAGCGTGAGCACGAGCACCACCAAAAAAGCCGCCAGCACCAACGCCAATAACAACTCGGTGCGGTTCCCCAGCCGGGCTACCAGTGGATAGGACGCGGCCCGGTTGAGGCGGCCGCTCAGCATCAATAAGGTAATGGACATGATGACAATCATGGCCAACGCCGTCACCGTGGCAAAGTAGGTAGGGGTGGCGCCGTATTGGAAGGCAATGCCATAGAACGTCAGCGCCAACGCCGGTGGTACAAAGGCCTGCCAGGTGCCGGCAAAATCGCGCAGCACAAACGCAGTCAGGGTCGATACGCGTCTCACGAACGAATTGCCTCCAGGTAAACGTCCTCCAGACTGGCCTGCTGCTGCACCAGTCCCTGTACGTCCACCTCTGCTTCCAGGATGTGACGCAGCACCGCTGTCTTCTGGGTGACCGCCTCCCCCAAGAGGCTGATCTGCTGTCCTTCGATGACAATACCGGGCACGCTGGCCGCGAGCACAGCCGCCAGTTCGGCCGGCAGGTGATCGACCACGATGTGCACCTGGGGACCAGCGGCCAACACGGTGTCGAGCGGACCCTGGCGCTTGACCAGGCCGCCATTCAAGACCGCCACGTGGGTGCACAAACGGGCCACGTCTCCGAGGTGGTGACTGCTCAACAGCACGGTCTTGCCCTGCTGGTGCAATCGCAGAATCAGGTTGCGCATCAGCACCTGGCCAGCCGGATCCAGACCGGCCGCTGGCTCATCCAGGATGAGGAAGTCGGGGTTCCCCAACAAGGCCTGGGCCACAGCCAGTCGCTGCCGCTCACCTTTGGAACAGGTGTGAATACGCTTGCGCACCATATCGGTCAGCTCGACAGCCGCCAACGCTTCCCACACCGCCCGCTCGGCCGGCAAACCGTGCAGACCGGCCAGACTCGCCGCGGTGCGCAAATAGTCAGCCATCCGGCTGTTCTCAGGGAACGCCGGACGCTCTGGCAGATAGCCAATGCCGGCCGGTGGCAGCTGGCAGCGCACCTGACCGTGGTCGGGGAAAATGAACCCCATCACCAGGCGAATCAACGTCGACTTGCCCGCGCCATTGGGTCCCAGCAGCCCGTACACCGCACCGTCCGGCACTTCCAAAGCCACATTGTGCAGCGCGACAGTACCGTCATAACGCTTAGTAAGTTGGTCGACCTGAAGCAAAAGACCCTCCACAACCCTTACATATCATGCTCCCTGCCTCACGTTTCACGTCCTCACGCTTAACGCTTCACGTCCTCACGCTTCACGTTTCACGTTTCACGTCCTCCCGCCTCACGTCCTCACGTCCTCCCGCCTCACGTCCTCACACCCCCACGCCCTCACGTTTCCCGCCCCCTCGCCCCCTGTGCCGCTCGCCCCAGAAGCTCCTGGATGCGCGGCACCAACCCCGCGGGGTTGGGATGGATACCTTCTTGCAGCAGAGCGCTTTCATAAAGGCTCTCGATTTCAAGTGCCACCAGATCGGGCTGCTGGTCGTTCACCACCAGGTAGGCGAGGTCGTGCATCAAGTGGTGGGAACGGTTCAGTTCGAGGATCTTCTTGGGTGCCTCAAAGGTTTGATCCAGCAGACGGTACACGCGCTGCAGCTCTTCATCGGGCATGTTGCCAGGCGACACCAGCCGGCACGGGCTGTCGGTCAGGTGCGCCGAGGCCCGCACTTCGCTCACCCGGTCACCCAGGACTTCGACGAAGCGGCCTACCAGGCGGTTGAAATCGGCCTCGGAAACCGTGTCGCCGGCCGCGGCCAACGCGGCGTCGGTCGTTTCAGGCAGTGGTTCCAGGTCGGCATGGCTGACGTTTTGCAGCGGTTTGCCATCGAACTCGCGCAGGTTCATGATCATGAAGCTGTCGACCGGTTCCACCAGATAGAGCACTTCCCAACCACGCCGCTTGAACGGATCGAGGTGCGGGCTGTATGGAATCGACTGCAAGTCGTCACCCAGGCTGTAGTAGATTTTGTCCTGTTCGGGTGCCATGTGGGCAACGTACCCGTCCAGCGAGGTCCAGTCGTCTGCACCGCTGGCCTGGGAGGAATGAAACCGCAGCAGCGGCAGCAGTGCCTCTTTACCGGTCACATCCGTGGCCACCCCTTCTTTGAGGTACACGCCAAACTCGCGCCAGAACACCTTGTACTCGTCTGGATTGTCGCTGGCCAGTGTGCCGAGCTCCTTGACCAGACGACTGGTGAGGGCGCGCTGGATCTGCGTCATGATGCGGCTGTTCTGCACCGTCTCACGCGAGACGTTGAGCGGGATGTCCTCGGAATCGAGCACCCCCTCGACGAAACGGAAGTAGGACGGCAGCAGGTCCTTGTTGAATTCCTGGATCAGTACGTGCCGCGAATAAAGTTTGATGCCGTAGTCCTGGCGCATACGCAGGACGCCCTGGTCCCGTTTGTGCGGCACAAACAGGATGCTGTGAATCTCCACCGGCACATCGGCCACGTAATGCACATGCAGCAGGGGTTTGTCGCTGTCCAGGGTCAGCTGGCGGTAGAATTCGTCATACTCGTCCGCCTCGATGGCACGCGGGGATTGGCGCCAGATGGGGGTGCGCTGGTTCGCCAGTCGATCTTCGACGTAAATCGGGAAGGCCACGAAATCGGAGTGCCGTTTGACGATCTGTTCCAGCCGCCAGCCGGCAAGCAGGTCGGCCGCGTCTTCTTTGAGATGCAGGATCACGTCCGTGCCGCGCGCCGTTTTCTCCGCCGGCCCCACCTCGTAGCTGTTGGCGCCGTCCGACACCCACTGCGCAGCTGCAGCCTCCGGCCGGTAGGTGCGCGACACGACTCGAATCCGGTCGGCGACCATAAAGGCCGAATAGAAACCGACACCAAACTGGCCGATCAGTTCGGTGGCCGGACGCTGGTTGACCTGGAGCTGCTTGAGGAAGGCGGCCGCGCCGGAATGGGCGATCGTGCCCAGGTTCTGGACCATTTCTTCCTGCGTCATACCGATACCGCTGTCGCTCACGGTCAGCGTCCGGGCATCCTTGTCAAAGGTAACGCGGATGGCGAGCTCGGCCTCGGCATCGAGCACACCCGGATTGGTCAACATCTCGAACTGCACGCGGCTCAATGCATCGGAAGCGTTGGAAATCAGCTCGCGCAGGAAAATCTCCCGGTCGGTGTACAACGAGTGGACCAGGATGTGGAGCAGCTGCTGGATCTCTGCACGAAACTCGAATGATTGGGGTATCTGGTCGCTCATTG
>JAYRNS010000340.1:0-5816 GCA_041912075.1 Anaerolineae bacterium | reverse complement strand
GTCGTTTTTTTCTTCGCCCGGGTAGAACCGGGTGTTTTCCACGACCAGCACGTCACCCGCCTTGAGGGCGGCCGCGGCTGCTTCTGCCTTGGGGCCAACCGTGTCGTCCACAAAACCTACTGGCCGGCCAAGCAGCTCGCTCAGACGGCCCACCACCGGTTTGAGAGAGTATTTTGGATCGGGTCCACCCTTGGGACGCCCGAGGTGCGACATCAGCACGACAGACGCACCGTGCTCCAGCAGGTAGTTGATCGTGGGCAGGGCCGCAACGATACGTGTGTCGTCGGTCACCTGGCCATCCTTGAGAGGCACGTTGAAATCGACGCGCACCAGGACACGTTTGCCCTGGACGTCGATGTCGCGAATCGTCTTTTTATTCATAGTATTCCCTCAGCACAACTCAACTTGCAGGTGTGCCAGACGGCAGGCGCCTGACAGAAAGTCGCGCGTGCCGGTACTAACGCGCCAAAAAAACCCCTGGCAAGTCTTGGGCGACCTGCCAGGGGTGACGTGGTTCAGTCTAGAGGCCCTTTTTCACCAGGAAGTCGCACAGGTCGGCGACACGTGTGGAGTAGCCCCACTCGTTGTCGTACCAGGCCACGACCTTGGCCAGATTGCCGCCCAACACCTGGCAGAACTCGGCGTCCACGATGCTGGAATGGGTGTCACCCTTGAAGTCCATCGACACGTTGGAGTCTTCTGAGACAGCCAGGATATCCTTGAGCGGACCGGCCGCGGCGTCCTTGAATGCAGCAATCAGGTCAGCCGTGGTCGTTTCTTTCTCCAGGATACAGACAAAATCGACGACCGACACCGTTGGCGTGGGCACGCGCAGCGACATACCGTCGAAGCGACCCTTCAGCTCGGGAATCACCAGGGACAGGGCACGTGCGGCACCGGTGGAGGTCGGGATGATGTTGAGCGCCGCGGCGCGGGCCCGGCGTAGGTCCTTGTGCGGCAGATCCAGAATACGCTGGTCATTCGTATACGAGTGGATCGTATTCATCAGACCCTTCTGGATGCCAAAGTTGTCGAAGACGACCTTGGCGGCCGGCGCCAGACAGTTCGTCGTGCACGAGGCATTGGAAATGACGTGATGGTTGGCCGGGTCGTACATGTCCTGGTTGACGCCGAGCACGATCGTGAGATCAGGGCCGGTGGCTGGTGCGCTGATGATGACCTTCTTGGCGCCGCCGTTGGTGATGTGTACGGCTGCGGCATCGCGTTTGGTGAAGACGCCGGTCGACTCGATGACAATGTCGACACCCAGATCCCCCCACGGCAGCTTGCCCGGGTCCTTTTCGGCAAACACGCGGATCGTCTTGCCGTCCACCACCAGGGCGTTATCGGCGGCTTCTACGGTGCCGTCGAAGCGTCCATAGTTTGAGTCGTATTTAAGCAAATGGGCATTGGTCTTGGGGTCAAAAAGGTCGTTGACACCCACCACTTCGAGCGTATCCGGATAGTAGTCGCGGATTGCCTTGAACACCTGCCGGCCGATACGACCAAAGCCGTTGATACCGATCTGTACCTTCATTGTGTTTTCTCCTTTGAACAATTGTATGCCACACGGGGCACACAGCCTGCGGTATTATGTTGAACAGGAGTGATTTCACGACACTGTGGAACCCTCAAAATGACTAGCGAAATTGTACCAGTTCATCCATCGAAACGGTATGATTTAGGTTAGTTTCTGCCTGGTCAGCGACCGGGCTGGTCAACTGCTCGTAGAGCTGCATCAGGGCCGCGGCCACCCGCTGGCTGTCGTGGCGCCAGGGACGCTGGCGGTCGACCAGGTCCGCCAGGTGTACGGTCAGACCAGGGGTATCTTGCACCGGCGGTTCCACCCAGGCAAAGTTTGCTGCCTCCTCCGGTACGGCGACGTCCACGTTGTAGTTTGCTAGAACGTGGGTAAACGTGCCGCGTCCCACGTGTTGATCCAGTGCACGCACGTGATCGGCCACGCTGAAGCCGGTGGTTTCACCGGGCTGCGTGGCCACGTTACAAATGTAGACGCGCGGTGCACGTGCTGCTTTGACCGCGCGCGCGATACCATCGACCAGCAGGTTGGGCAGCACGCTGGTGTAAAGGCTGCCAGGGCCGGCCACGATCAGATCGGCGTCGAGAATCGCCTTGACGGCAGCCGGGTACGCACGCACATCGTCCGGCTGCAAGAAGACCCGTTCGATACGTTTGCCTGACTTGGGAATCGCCGATTCGCCCCGGACACGCTGCCAGCCGGCCGATTCCTGGTCGTCGCGCAGATCGGCGCACAGGGTCACGTCTTCCAGGGTCGATGGCAGCACCTGGCCGCGCACCGCCAACACACGGCTCGATTCGGCGAGGCCCTTTTCGAAGCTGCCGGTGACGTTGGTCATGGCAGCGATGAACAGGTTACCGAACGAATGCCCGTGCAGCCCCATACCTTCACCAAAACGATACTCGAACAGGCGCGTCAGCAGCCCTTCGGCGTCCGAAAGCGCGGCAATACAGGCCCGGAAGTCACCCGGTGGCGGGAGGCCCAACTCCTGCCGCAGCCGGCCCGAAGAGCCACCGTCGTCGGCCACGGTGACGATGGCCGTAATGTTGTCGGTGTGGTTTTTCAGACCACGCAGCAGGGTGGAAAGCCCTGTGCCGCCGCCGATGGCGACCACCTTGGGCCCACCACGTCGCCGCCGGTGCTCGTACACCACGTCGACCACGTTGCCCTGTCCCGGGCGCAAAAACGGCTCCACCAGCGCCTGACTCATTTTGTAAAGTGCAACCACGATTAACCCAAACCCAAGTGCCAGCAGGAGCACCACACGTAAGGGTCGATCAACAAACTGCAGGGTCACGTAATAAGCAGCAGGGGACGAAGAGAGGTTGACCAGCGCGTCGCGCAGGATAAAGGCAAAACCAATGCTGGCGATCGTCGTGCCCATCATGAGCAGCAGCAGCCAACGTTTGACGTGCATGCCGGGGATGAGCCACTTCAAGTTGGACCGGCGACGCAGCGGCGGATTCTCCACGGGAACTTCCTTGTACCGAACTAAGAGCCTATCCGAATCACTGTCCTCAGACGCCTTATTGAGGCGAATATCAGGTTATTCGGATAGGCTCTAAGGCATCGTAAAAGTGTAACTTCCAGCTTACGAGCCCTAAAGTGCGGTTCAATTATAGTGCAAACGCGGACAATCGCCAAATCGCTGTTGACGACGTCCCCGGCACGTTCCGCCAGGGTGTCAGTCACGTACAGGCTCACCGGACCGTGCCGGGGACGGTACGCGCAGGGTGTAGAACACACGCAGCTGGCTGTCGTGTGTGATCTTCAGCACGTCCACTGCCCGGTAGCCGCGCGCAAAGCAGGTCTCGAACAGCTGGCGCATTTGCATCCGCCAATCGGCCGCCAGACTCATGTCGCGGCGTTTGATAGCCTGAAAATCGCCCGGGATCTCGGCGTGGACCAGTGATGCGGCTTCTTCCAGGTGCAGCGATATGATGCGTCGCTGGCTGCCTACACCCTGGCAGAGGTTGAGCACCGGTCCCTGCACCTGATCCGCCGGGGGCGGCCGACCGGCAGCACGGTCAGCAACGTGTGGCTCACGAATCCACCATTCGACCAGAAACCGGTCGCTGGGCAGCCCCTGGTTGAGCACACCCAGGTTTTCGCCGTAGAGATTGCGCTGGTAGGTGCGGACCATGGCACCCAGGGTATGCAGGTTCAGCCGTGCATTGGCGGCTTCAAGGGGGTCGTATGTCCACGTAATCAGATCGATGCCCAATGCCAGCATCCGCGCGCGCTGCGCCCACTTGAGTGCCGCGGCGACGCCGCGGTTGCGGTAGGCCGGCAGAACACCCATCGTCTGCGAGCACAGCTTTAGCCGCTGCCCCGCATGCAGACCGAGGAAACCAAACAAAAAGGCGATCATCTGGTCACCGTCGAAGGCGCCCAGTACGGTGCCGCCGCTGCGTGCGGCCGTACTCAACACGGGTGGATACAGCCCCTCGCCCGACGCAAACTGCCAGCAGGCCTGTTGGATCGCGCGCGCCTGCAGGAATTCATCGTAGGTTGTCAGATCACGGATCGTGATGCCGGCCGGCGGCTGGACAGGTGCGTCTCCCATCGATCCCCTTTATGATGTCTGTGGACGGGTCATGCTGTCCAACAAATCCAGCACCAGGTTGTCGACGTCATCGCGGTTGGGTAACGAACCAATCAGACCATAGATGGCGGCCGTGCGGGTTGGCATGCCACCCCCCGCCGGGGCAAACCGGCCGGTGAGACGGCTGACCAGCGCAGGTGGCAGGATGCGGGTGAGCACGCGCACCAGCCTGAGCAGCAGGTCCTTGCGCCAGCGCGCCAGGCTGGGCCGGCGAACGGCGGCCACCGCCGCAGCCAGGTCATCGAGGAACTGGTTTGCGGTTGCAGCGTGCGCCGGCATGACGGTCAGGTGCAGAGTGGGTGGAAACTGCTGGCGGTCGAGGTGCCAGCCGCAGAGGGTGAGTTCATCACCGATGTCGTAGATATCGAAACGGTCCGAAGCGATCGCCATGACGCTCATGTCTGGCTTGCCCAGTACCTGCACCCCGTCGATGCGTTCGATCCCGGCCTGCAGGGTTTTGGCGGTCTGCATCACCTGTTCCGCCAGGGTCAGGTAACCGGCTTCACCCAGGTAGTTCATGACCGCCCAGGCCGCCGCAATTGCGCCCCCGGGACGGGTGCCCGTCATCGTGGGTGAGGGATAGATTCCGCCGGGCCAGCCGGTTGCCACAAAAAACTGGTGCCGGCGGAGGCTGGGGTTGCGGTAGAGAACAACGGAGGCCCCTTTGGCAGCGTAACCGTACTTGTGCAAATCGACCGACATCGAGGTCACGCCGGGCACGGCGAAATCGAAGTCGGGCACGGGGTATCCGAGGCGGCGCGCAAAGGGCAGCAGCATGCCGCCGACGCAGGCGTCGACGTGCAGCAGCAGGCCACGGCCGGCCGCCAGCTGCGCCAGCTCACCGATCGGATCGACGACACCGTGCGGGTAGGCCGGGGCGGAGCCCACGAGCAGGATGGTGTTGGGGTTGATGGCGGCTGCGATGCGGTCGACGTCGGCGCGCAGGTCGGGGCGCGCGGGTACGGCGACCAGGCGCAGCCCGAAGTAATGGGCGGCTTTGGCAAAGGCTGGATGGACGGATTGGCAGGCGACGATTTCGGGCTGTGTGACGTGTGGACGTTCGTGACGCGCCCAGTCGCGCGCCGTCTTGACCGCCAGCAGGATACTCTCGGTGCCGCCGGAGGTCATGTTACCGGCCACTTCGGCATCACCACCGAGCAGCGCGGCGGTCATCGCCACCACTTCGGTCTCGAAGGTGCGCAGGCTGGGAAAGGCAGTTGGGTTCAACCCGTTTTCGCCAAAGAACATCGTGTAGGCGGTGCTGGCCACTTCTTCCACATCGGGACCGGCCGGAAACACGAGGCTCCACACCCGTCCTTCGCGCCAGCGCACGTCGTGATCGCGCAAGGCTTGCATACGCGCAAACACGGCGTCTCTGGCCATGCCCTGCGGCGGTAGTGCGGTAGGATTGTCCACACGTCACCTCTGAATCAATCCGTCACGATGAATCATACCCGACGCTGCCGCCACGCCGCCAGCTGGGCCGCGTGTTCGTCCTCGTGCTCATCGGTGTCGCTGCGGATGATCTCCGCCAGCGTCGACTGCCCGATACGCTGGCGCAGGACCTGGTCGTCCAACTGGGTCACGCGCAGCCGCACCTGCTCGTACACACCGTGAAAGTCGGCCAGGATCAGGTCGAGCGCACGGTCCTTCTGTTGGGCGTAAATCTCG
>JAYRNS010000339.1:0-10321 GCA_041912075.1 Anaerolineae bacterium | reverse complement strand
CCGGAACGGATCAGCACGCTCTTGGTCTCTGACTGTTGCAAAACGCTGTTTATCGCTTGGTTTAGGCGCGCAACGATGGCGGGGGACGTGTTTCTCGGTGCGAACACGCCGACCCAAAGCGTGACGTTGAAAGCCGGCATGCCAAGTTCCTCGGCAACGGTCGGCACGTTTGGCAATACCGGAGAGCGCTCTGCGGAAGAAACAGCCAGCACCTTCACCCTGCCGGCATTGATTTCTGGCATGGCAGTGGCCAAGGCCTGAAAATGGAAATCAACCCGATTCTGGATCACGGCAACCGCACCGCCGAGCTGGCGGTCGAGTTGATCTGCTCGCTGGTGGGTAAACGGATTCTCTAAAAAAACCGTTCGTGTTCGATGGACCTGAACGGTTTTGGAGTACTACCATGACCGAAGAATTCACCTTTGGCGGCGACGTCGTCTGGCGACCCACACCAGACATGGTACAAAACAGCCGGCTCCACGATTTTATGGCCCACCACGCCATCCCCAACTACGACGCGCTGCTGGAGCGGTCTGTCGGCGATATCGCCTGGTTTTGGGAAGCGGTTCTGGCCGAACTTGGCATCGAGTTCTACCAGCCCTACCACCCAATCGTCGATCTCAGCCGCGGCCCGGCCTGGCCGGCCTGGTGTGTGGGTGGGGTCATGAATATCGTGCACAACTGTCTGGACAAATGGCAAACAACCCCCGCGCGCAACCAGGCGGCATTGCGCTGGGAGGGTGAAGAAGGCAGTGTACGCGTGTTGACCTACGGCGACCTGTACCGGGAGGTCAACCGGCTGGCCAACGGGTTGCGCAGTCTGGGGCTGGGCAAAGGGGATCCGATCGGTCTTTTCATGCCGATGGTGCCTGAAATCGTCATTGGCCTGCTGGCAATCGCCAAAATCGGGGGTATCATTCTGCCCCTCTTTTCGGGTTACGGCGCCGGTGCCGTGGCCAGCCGGCTGGCCGACGCCGGGGCACGCGCCTTGCTTACGGCCGATGGCTGCTTCCGCCGCGGCCGTCTGGTGAGCATGAAACCGGTGGCCGACGAAGCGGTGGATCAAGTGCCCAGTGTCGAGCACGTCGTCGTGGTCCGGCGCGCCGGGAACGACATCCCCTGGAGCGAGGGGCGTGATCGCTGGTGGCACCACCTCGTCGCAGAACAGGCCATCACCGCCGCCACCACACCCACCAGCGCCGAAGATGTCGTGATGCTGATCTACACCTCAGGCACCACTGGCCGTCCCAAGGGGGCGGTGCATACTCACTGCGGTTTTCCCGTCAAAAGCGCACAGGACATGGCTTTTGGGCTGGACGTCCACCCATACGACACCGTGTACTGGATGACCGATATGGGCTGGATGATGGGACCCTGGCTCGTGTTTGGTACCCTGCTGTTGGGGGCGACGATGATGCTGTACGATGGGGCGCCTGACTACCCGGACGTCGACCGTACTTGGGCGTTGGCGTCCCAACACGGCGTCACCGCCCTGGGGGTGTCACCCACCCTGATCCGCGCCCTCAAACCCAACGGCGAGGCGCCCGTCAAGAAGCATGATCTCTCTACGCTGCGTCTGGCTGGTTCGACCGGCTCGCCGTGGGACCCCGAATCGTGGTTGTGGTTTTTCCATACCGTGCTCGACGGCAAAAAGCCGATCATCAACTATTCGGGCGGCACCGAAATCGCCGGGGGTATCGTCATGGGCAACGTCCTCACCCCACTCAAACCGTGTGCCTTCAGCGGACCGGTGCCCGGCATGGATGCCGACGTCGTCGACGAACAGGGTCACTCGATCCGCAACCAGGTGGGTGAGCTGGTCGTACGCCAGCCGTGGATCGGTATGACGCGCGGCTTCTGGCAGGACCCTCAACGTTATGTCGATACGTACTGGTCGCGTTTCCCTGACACCTGGGTACACGGCGACTGGGCAGCCATCGACGACGACGGGCTGTGGTACATTTTGGGTCGCTCGGACGACACCATCAAAGTGGCCGGCAAGCGCCTCGGTCCGGCCGAAATCGAATCGATCCTGGTGCGCCATCCTGCGGTGACCGAGGCAGCCGTCATCGGCGTTCCCCACGCCATCAAGGGACAAGAAGTGGTCTGCTTTTGTGTGCTGGCGCCGGGGCACGAGGTGAGTGAGACGCTGCGCCACGCGCTGCAAGAGATGGTCGTAGCCGACATGGGCAAGGCCTTGCAGCCAAAGGAGATCAAGTTTGTAACCGCCCTGCCCAAGACGCGCAATGCCAAAGTGATGCACCGGCTGATTCGGGCGGCTTATCTCGGCCAGGAGACGGGCGACATCTCCTCGCTGGAAAACCCGGCCACCGTCGACGCGATTCGGATGGCCGTGTGAACCACGTCGTTGTCACGGCAGCGCCCGGCGCCGAAGCCGCGGCGGTGGCGGAGCTGCAGAGGGCGGCACCCGGCAGCGAGGTCGTGCGACGTCTCGAGCCCGGTACCCTGCTGGCCGCGGTTGACGATCCCTTCGCTAGCCTGCTGCCCGTGTGGGAGGCCCAGCCGCCGATTTGGGTCCGTCACGTGCACCCCGTACACGTGAGCGTACCGCTGCTGGCCGGCGACGCCGGTCTGGCGCGTCTGGGCGAAGCCGCCGAACCCCTCGCCGATCTCCTCGATCCGGTGCAGCCGTTTGCCGTGCAGTCGCGCCTGGTCGGCGCCGGCCCCTGGCCGCAGACCCGCTTCGACATCAACGAGCACCTGGCGGCACGGCTGGCCGCACGCAGCCAGGCGCCGCTCGACGTGCGGCAGCCCAAACAGGTGCTGTCGCTGACGGCAACGGCCGAACGTGCCTACCTCGGTCTGTCACCGGTTGCCCAAAATTTAAGTGCCTGGGCCGGCGGCCAGATCCGTTTTGCGCGTGAGCCAGACCAGATCAGCCGCAGCGAGTTCAAGTTGTTGGAGGCTATGATCGTATTTGAGCTGGAGCTGCCGGCACGGGGTGCGGCGCTCGACCTGGGAGCCGCACCGGGTGGCTGGACGCGCGTGCTGCACACACGGGGTCTGCGGGTCGTGGCTGTCGACCCGGCCGACTTGGACCCGCGCCTGGCAGATGTGTCCGGCATTCGCCACGTGCGGGTGCGTGCCCAGAAGTTCAACCCGGGCGTCCAGCGTTTCGCCGTCATCACCAACGACATGCGCATGGATGCGGTCGAGGCGGCACACTTCATGAACCGCATTACGGGCTGGTACCAGCCCGGTGGACTGGGTATCCTGACGCTCAAGCTTCCAGAGTATCACTTCGCTGAGGTCGCCGAGAACGCGTTGGGCGTTCTGGCACAGGCCTACACCCTCGTGGGTGCGCGTCAGCTTTTTCACAACCGCAGCGAAATCACGGCTGTCGTGCGATGTTAGTTTGTTGGTTGGTTTGCTTTATTTTGCTGGCGATTGGTGGTAGAATGAAGACAGAACAAGGCATAGGAGCCACACGGTATGTTTTTTGATCTCGACGAAGAGCATCGAGCGCTGCGCGCGATGGTGCGCGACTTTGTAGACAATGAAGTGGCCCCGCGCGCCCGCCACATCGATGAATCGGGTGAATTTCCCTGGGAAGTCCTGCGGCGCATGGCACCGCTGGGTCTGTTGGGGCTCAACATCCCCGAAGCCTACGGGGGGGCGGGTGCCGACCAGCTGAGTGCCGCCATCATGATCGAGGAGCTGGGTCGCGGCTGCGGGTCCACCGCGCTGGTGGTGGCCGCACACCTTGGTCTGAGCGCTGCGACCATCAGCAATTTTGGCACGCACGAACAGAAACTTCAGTACCTGGTGCCGCTGGCCCGCGGTGAAGCCATTGGCTGCCTGGGTCTGACCGAACCGGGGGCCGGTTCCGACCTGCAGGGCGGTGTACGCACCTTCGCCGAATGCGTAGACGGCCACTGGGTCATCAACGGCAGCAAGATGTGGCTGACGAACGGTGCCGAAGCAGCGACCGCTGTGCTGCTCGTGCGCACCGACCGGCGTCAGGGCAGCCGCAGTCTGAGCCACATCATCGTGCCAACCGCCACACCTGGTTTCCAGCCTGGCAAACCAGAAGAAAAGATGGGTTTGCACGGCAGCCACACCTATGCTGTCACGATCGAGGACGTGCGCGTGCCGGCCGGGAACCTGTTGGGCCCCGAAGGTCGCGGCTTGCAGCAGACCCTGACCGTGCTGGATGGTGGGCGCATCGGCATTGGCGCGTTGAGTGTCGGCCTGGCTCAGGCCGCCTATGAGGCGGCCTTGAAGTACGCCAAGACCCGCCAGACGTTTGGCACGGCCATCGCGCAGCACCAGGCGATCCAATGGATGCTGGCCGACAGCGCGACCGACCTGGAAGCCGCACGCCTGTTGGTCTACAAGGCTGCCTGGCTTAAAGATCAGGGACGACCCTACATCAAAGAAGCAGCCCAGGCCAAGCTCTTTGCCACCGAGATGGCCGAGCGGGTGTGCTACCGGGCGATTCAAATCCACGGGGGTTACGGGTATTCACGCGAATACCCGGTCGAACGCATTTATCGCGACAACCGTTTGATGGAGATCGGTGAAGGCACCAGCGAGATTCAACGCCTGGTGATTGCCCGCCGTATCCTGGAAGAGTAGGTGACCCTGTGAGCCATCCCTTGGTCGAGCTGGCACGGCAGGCAATTGCCGTCCGGATTGGCGAGGGGCGACCGTTCGTGCCGCCAGCTACGCTGCGTGCCCAATTTCCTGACCCGGCCCCTGTCTTCGTGACCCTGCGCACACTCGACGGGGAGCTGCGGGGCTGCATCGGGACGATCACGGCCACGCAGGCGACATTAGCCGATGAAGTGGCCGCCGAGAGCGTGGCGGCGGCCACCCGCGATCCACGTTTTGCGCCGGTCAGGTCGGGGGAGATCGCCGGGCTGCAGGTCGAAGTATCGGTCCTCAGTTCTCCCGAACCGGTCGATTCGATCGACGAGCTAGACCCTGCCCAATATGGCGTGATCGTCGTACGCCAGCGTGATGGCCGCCGGGGTCTGCTCCTCCCCGGCATTCCGTCGATTACGACCGCGGCCGACCAGGTGACCATGGCACGCCGCAAGGCCTGGATCGATGACGACGAACCAGTGGTACTCTACCGGTTCCGCACCGACAAGTTCACCTGAGGCAGGGTCGGGGGCTGATGGCGACATTGCGCCAGAACATGGCGACCAAAGAGTGGGTCATTATTGCGACCGAACGTGCGCAGCGACCCGAACAATTCATCAGCACGTCGCGCCCGCTGACCGAAGAGCTAACCCCGCTCGATCCACGCTGTCCCTTTTGTCCGGGCAACGAAGAAGGCCCCGAATTCGAGGTGTGGCGCATCCCGGCGAGCGGGCCGTGGCAGATACGGCTGCTGCGCAACCGCTACCCGGCGGTGTCTCCCCAGGGTGGTGCGCAGCGCGAATTCCAGGGTGTGTACCGCAGCATCGCGGCCGTCGGTTACCACGAGATCATCGTCGAGTCACCTCTGCACAACACGACCACGGCCCTGCAGCCGCCCGATGAGGTGACCCAGACACTGCTGACGATGTGGCGCCGCGGGCATGAGATCAGCCAGGATGCACGTATCGAGCACGTCCTCTATTTCAAGAACCACGGCCCCACTGCTGGTGCCTCGATTATTCACCCCCATGCCCAGATCATTGGCTTACCCATTGTGCCGCAGTCCACACGGGGGCGCATGGAAGAGGCGCGGCGTTACCACGACGATACCGGTCGCTGTGTCTTTTGCCACATGCTGGCCGAAGAGCTCACTGCCCAGGTCCGCGTGGTCGACGAAAACGAGCACTGCGTCGCGTTCGTCCCCTACGCCGCCTCGACACCCTTTCACACCTGGATCATGCCACGGCAGCACAATGCGACGTTCCTCAATGCGTCCACTGAGACAATCCAGGGGATGGGCGCACTGCTGCATACGGTCCTGCGCAAACTGTACCACGGGCTGCGCGACCCGGACTACAACTACATGATCCGCAACACCCCACTGCGCGAACCGGGGCGCGATTACATGCACTGGTATCTCACGATCGTGCCACGGCTGAGCCGCAGTGCCGGCTTCGAGCTCGGCTCAGGGATGCGCATCAATGTGATGCTGCCAGAGGTGTGTGCGGCCTTCCTGCGCGACACACGGATCGACCTTTAGTGCCGGTGTAGCAAGCATGTTCTGTGAGATGGCCTGGGTTTTGAGCGCCGATTTTTGCTCCGCAAAAATCGTGCATGACATCGAACTCCGGCCCTGCACCGACACTGGGCTACAGATTACCGTCCACTTCGTCGGCTGGCATGGGGCCTCCCGGTTTGTGGTCATCCAGATACTGTGCCAGGCCGGCCACCCAGGGAGGCGGCGGCTCGGCCAGCGGTGTCGGGCGGGCGTGTTCGCCCGGGCGGGCGAATTGATAGGCAGCCGGCGGCAGGTCGGACTGCAGAAGCTCGACGGCGTGCGGCAGTGCCGGCAGGATCGTCTCCAGGTTTTCGCGCGCCGCCTTGGGGCTGCCGGGCAGGTTGACGATCAGCGTGCGGCCGCGAATGCCGGCCACGCTGCGGCTGAGCATGGCATGCGGCGTCACTGCCAGGCTGGCCGTCCGCATCGCTTCGGCAAAGCCAGGGGCCTCGCGCTCGATGATCGCACGCGTGGCTTCGGGTGTGACGTCGCGTGGGGCAAAACCGGTACCGCCGGTCGTCAAGATGAGGTCGATGTCGGCCTCATCGGCCCAACGCCGCAGCACCTCGGCGATGACGTTGCGCTCATCCGGCACGATCGACGTCACGACAATCATCGCCCGTAAACGCTCACGCAGCAGTGTCTCGATCAGCGGGCCACTCGCATCCTCCGTCTCGCCACGTGCGGCACGATCACTGATCGTCAATACCCCCGCCCGAATCAACATCTCTATCCCCCTTGTCAACCGGCGAGCGCCAGGGCAAGCTCGCTCTGCACGCTTTCATCCGTCTCCGCTGCCAGGGCAGTCTGCAGACCCTGGCGCGCTGCACGGCTGTCGATACGCCCCATGGCCCAGGCCGCGTGGCCACGCACCAAGGGTTCGGCATCGTGCAAACACGCCGTCAGCGCCGGCAGAACCTGCGGATCAGCCCAATTGCCGGCTGCCACACAAGCATTCCGCACCAGCCGGGTGCGTCCCACCCGTTTTACGGGACTGCCGCGAAAACGTTCCCGAAAACCTGGGGCATCGAGCGCCAGCAGGTCCAGGAGTGACACGGCCGCCCGGTTGGGGTCGGTTCGAAACAAAGCGGCGGTGGCGTGGCCATCGACCTGGGCATGGCGACCATTCCAGGGGCATACGGCCTGACAGACGTCGCAGCCAAACACCCAATTGCCCATCGCCGGTCGCAGCTCACGCGGAATGACACCGCGCAGCTCGATCGTGAGATAGGAGATGCAGCGGCGCGCATCGAGCACGTAAGGTGCGGCAAAGGCCTGGGTCGGGCAGCCGCTCAGACAGCGGGTGCAGCCTCCGCAGCCACCCGTCTCGCCGCTGGCAAAGCGCCACGACGGGCCGCGCCGGGTCCACTGCTCCCCCGCACCGGTTCGCTCGTCGTCCGATCGCAGCGCATCTCGCAGCTGGATCGGCGCTGCCTCTGGCATGCCAGCTGTTGCCAGGGGTGGCGTATCGTATTCGAGTTCCTCAGGCACCAACAGTGTGGCCAGGAAAAGCCACGACCCCTGCTGTGGATGGATCAGACAGGTGTTTTTGCCCACAAACCCCAGCCCGCCATCCTGCGCCCACGAGCGTTCCAAGACCGGTGCCGAATCGACACTCACGCGCCCTCGGGTAACCCGGCCGGTCTGGGCGCGCAGCCAGGTGTCGAGTGCATACAGCCCGGGTTTCAGGACATCGTGGTAATCGAGACCCCAGGCGTAGCTGGCAAACCGCCCGTATGCCGGATCGTGCAGTTCCGCAGGCTGTGGCGCGGATACGGCGTAGGACACACCCAACACGATCAGGGAGCGGGCTTGTGGCAGCCGGTGACGGGCGTCGATGCGCTGCTGGACGGCAACGGCACGCGCCAGGTAACCCATCTCACCCTGGTAACCACGGTCCAGCCAGTGCACGAAGGCGGACGCCTGGCTGGCCGGCCCGGCAGGCACGATTCCAACCAGGTTGAAACCAGCGGTGTTGGCATATGCGCGCAGGCGCTGTGTCAGGCTTGTCATGACTCGTCTCTATCCCACGTCGTGGGTCCGCACCTGGGGGTGCGGACTCCGCTGCCCAGGAGGGCCGCACGCCTACGTGCGGCACGGCGCAGTGCTGGCTTTACCAGGCAGGAACCAAACGGCGGACTACCACGTCCCTACTACCGGGGATGGGCCGGCCGACGCCAGGTCCACCAACCCATCGACGATCAAGGAAAACAACACATGCCACCACGCGTACGACTTCTGACCGCCGGCCTATTCGTCTTGTTGACCACAATGGCCTGCCAGGTGGGTGGGTTATTTGCCCCGTCCGCCACCCCAACCGTGGAACCACCGGCCCCGACGTTGGCGCCGCCGCCAACTGCTGCGCTCCCGAACAACTCTGGAACGCCAGCCGCTGATACAGTCACCCTGACCGTGCGTGAGGCGGACGTAGAGGCCCTGGTGACACAGCCAGCCGTCGCGCAGCAGTTCACCGTGGACAACCTGGACGTCACCTTCGACGATGGCGCGATCGAGCTGCTGGCCGACCGCCTGGTCTACGGCCCCTTTACCGTCAACAACCTTGCGCTCTCTGGCACCGTCACGGCCGTAGACGGCCGGCCGCGCCTGGAGGTGACCCACCTCGAACCCAACAACCTGATAACCGCCGCCCTGCCGGGTATCCTCTCCCGTCTGCTCGAATCACGCACGGCCGGCTACACTGTCGAAGACATCCAGATCGACGACGGCAGCATGACCATCCGCGTCCGTCCATGACACCAATCCAACCTGCACCGTCTAAACCGGCACAAAGCGTGCCGAAAAGTGGCGCAGGACTGGCGGCTGCCAAGCGATGCGATACCCGCGCAGGCTGTCCTTGAGCCGTGCCACGTAAGTGATCACTTCAGCCACGTAGTCGACATGGCTTTGTGTGTAGACGCGCCGCGGAAAAGCCAGCCGCACCAGCTCCAATGCGGCCGGTTCTTCGCTGCCGTCGGCGTGCACCCGCCCAAACATGACGCTGCCGATCTCGACGGCACGAATCCCACCTTCCTGGTACAAGGCCACCGCCAGGGCCTGGGCCGGATACTGTGCGGGTGGAATGTGGGACAGCAGGCTGGCCGCATCGATGTACAACGCGTGGCCGCCCGTTGGCTTGACGTAAGGCACGCCGGCGGCATCGAGTTTCTCACCCAGGTAGGCGATAGAGCGCACGCGGTATCGCAGATAATCCTCGTGCAGCACTTCGTTCAGACCCACGGCAATCGCCTCGAGATCATACCCGGCCAGACCGCCGTAGGTCGGAAAACCTTCGGTCAGAATCAGCGTATTTTTACAGCGTTGGGCGAGGTCGTCATCGTTGAGCGCCAGGAAACCACCGATGTTGGCCAGACCATCCTTCTTGGCACTCATCGTACAGCCATCGGCGTAACTGAACATCTCCTGCGCAATCTCGAGGACTGACTTGTGTGCGTAACCGGCTTCCCTCTCCTTGATGAAGAATGCGTTTTCGGCAAACCGGCAGGCATCGAGAAACAGTGGCACACCGTGCGCATGGCACAACGCGCTGACAGCACGCAGGTTGGCCATGCTGACGGGTTGACCACCACCCGAGTTGTTGGTGATTGTAACCATCACCAGTGGCACGGTTCCCGGTGGGGCGTCGTCCAGCGTGCGCTGCAGTGCATCGACGTTCATGTTGCCCTTGAACGGTGCGACCAAGGCCGGTTGGTGCGCTTCGGCGCAGGGCAGATCGAGGGCCCTGGCACCGCGGTATTCGACGTTGGCCCGCGTCGTGTCGAAATGGGTGTTGTTGGGAACAATCGTACCCGGTTTGCAGGCGTTGCCAAAGAGGATACGCTCGGCTGCGCGTCCCTGGTGCGTCGGAATCACGTGCCGGAAGCCGGTGATGCGGTGCACTGCTTCCTCGAAGCGGTAGAAGGAACGCGCACCCGCATAACTTTCATCCCCCTGCATCATGCCGGCCCATTGGGCCGAGGACATCGCCCCGGTGCCCGAATCAGTCAGCAGGTCGATCAGCACGTCCTCCGCCCGCAGCAGAAAGAGGTTGTAGCCGGCATCAGCCAGGGCCAGCGTCCGCTGTTCGTGGGTGGTGAATTGAATCGGTTCGACGGTCTTGATGCGAAATGGCTCGATGATGGTCTGAAAGTGCGGATG
>JAYRNS010000338.1:0-5933 GCA_041912075.1 Anaerolineae bacterium | reverse complement strand
TTTTTGCATGGTCACGCGGCTGCCTCAGTTCGTGGCCGATTGCCCGCAGCAGCACAATGCGCTCGTATGTATGCATGCGTGCTTCGAAATCGTCCAACTGATCGCCAGGCAAGATGGGCACGACGGCACTTTCGATCACCGGGCCGGCATCGACCTCGGCCACAACGTGATGCACCATCACGCCGCTGGCCGCGATCTCACCGTGCTGGTATGCTGTAAACGCGCGCTCGATGGCGTGTGTGCCGGCGAACTTGCCCGGCAGCGCCGGGTGCAGGTTGATCAACCGGCCGGGAAACCGATCGATAAACGCGGGTGACAGCACGTGCATCCAGCCCGCGAGCACGACCAGGTCCGGTTCATAACTGGCAACGACGTCCGCCAGGTCCCGGTCATAGTCGGTACGCGAGCGCCCACTGTCGGTGTACGCTTTGATTGACAGGTAGACCGTAGGCACACTGGTACGCTGCGCACGCACCAAACCATACGCGGCCCGCCGGTTGGAGACGACCGCCACCACCTGCGCCGGCAGTTCCTGCGCGGCACACGCATCGAGCACAGCCTGCAGATTGGTGCCGTTGCCCGAAATCAAGACGACCAGACGAAACGGCGCGTCACTTTCCGGCCGCATGAAATAACCTCCACCGCCGATCAGCCCACCCGCGCGCCGGTGGATCGATGCCTACCGGATATGCACGCGTGACCCCTCGGGTCTTTGTGGTACGATCCGACCGACCCGGTACGCCCCCGGTGCCAGCGCAGCCAGGGTGGACGCACCATCGGCCTCGGCAACGACCAGCACCATCCCCAGACCCATGTTGAACGTATGGACCATGTCTGCATCTGGGACCTGGCCATGACGCTGAATCAGACCAAAGATTGGCGGGACCGGCCAGCTACCCGCGTCGAAATCGGCGCCCAAACCGGCTGGCAGCGTGCGCGGCACGTTATCGATCAGACCGCCGCCCGTGATGTGGGCCATGGCTTTGATCGTGATACCGGCCTCCCACACTTTCTGCACGTCGGCCAGATAACAGCGGTGTACAGCCAGCAGCGCCGTACCGATCGAAACATCGCCGCCCAGCTCGCCAGCCGGTGCCGTCCAATCCAGACCCGCCAGCACGCGGCGGGCCAGCGAATAGCCGTTGGTGTGCAAACCGCTGCTGGGCAGGCCGATCAGCACGTCGCCGGCGGTGACGCTGTGGCCATCGACGATGCGCGCGCGCTCGACCACACCCACGATGGTGCCAGCCACGTCGAACTCGTTTTCCGCATAGACGCCCGGCATCTCGGCTGTCTCCCCACCGAGCAGAACACAACCCAGCGCCCGGCAGGCCTGGGCGATCCCCGTTACCACGGCCGCGGCCTGTTCGGGGATCAGCCGGCTGGCCGCGATGTAATCAAGGAAAAACAGCGGCTGCGCACCTTGCACCAGAATATCGTTGGCGCAGTGGTTGACCAGGTCGGCGCCGATGGTGTCGAACTGGCCGAGCTGGGCGGCGACCTTGACTTTGGTGCCAACACCATCCGTGGACGCCACCAAAACCGGTGCCGGCATACTGACCAGCGACGCGGCATCGAACAGACCACCAAACGCTCCCACGCCGGCCAGCACCGCGGGGGTATAGGTGGCTCGAATGGCGTCTTTCATCAGCTCGACCGCCCGGTTGCCGGCCTCGATGTCGACGCCGGCCTCTTGATACGTAGTCATCGCAGTGCCTGCCAGCCGATGTCGTGCCGGTAATGCATACCCGCAAAGTGAATATGCTGTATCCCTTCGTAGGCGCGGGCCAGGGCAGTGGGCAAGTCAGCGCCGGTGCCGGTGACCGCCAGGACCCGCCCGCCGTCGGTGAGCACGTCGTTGTTGTGCCGGCGCGTGCCAGCGTGGAAAACGGTCACACCGGGTACCTGGCCGGCGGCATCGAGCCCGGCAACCGGCAAGCCTTTCGGGTAATCACCGGGATAACCGAAGGAAGCCGCCACCACCGTGGCCGCGGCGCCCGTGGTCCATTGGACTGGCACGTCTGCCAGCCGGCCATCGATGCAGGCCTCGATAATCTCCAGCAGGTCGGTCGCCAACAGGGGTAGAATCACCTGGGTTTCGGGGTCGCCGAAGCGGGCATTGAACTCCAGGACGCGCAGACCCGAGGCCGTCAGCATCAGCCCGGCGTATAGCACACCGACGTAGGGTGTGCCCTGGGCGGCCAGACCATCGACTGCCGGCTGCAGAACAGTGCGCAGTGCCTCATCGAGCAGTTCTGGTGACACGCCGGGTGCCGGTGCGTACGCGCCCATGCCACCGGTGTTCGGCCCCTGGTCGCCATCGAAAACCCGTTTGTGGTCCTGGGCCGCAATCATCGGCACGACTGCTTTTCCATCGGTGAACGCCAGCAGCGACACCTCGGGACCGCTGAGCCGCTCTTCGACGATCACGACCTCACCGGCATCCCCAAACAGCCGTGCCTGCATGATGTCGAACACCGCCTGCTCGGCCTGCAGCACGGTGTCACACACCAGCACCCCTTTGCCGGCTGCCAGCCCGCTGGCCTTGACCACCAGCGGTCGTTCGGTCTGGCGTACGTAATCGAGCGCCGCCGTGTAGTCGGTGAACAGGGCGTAACCGGCCGTCGGAATGCCAGTCTCCCACATGAAGTCCTTGGCAAAGGCCTTCGATGTTTCGAGCTGGGCCGCGGCCTGGCTGGGTCCAAACACGCGCAGACCTGCATCCTGCAGACGGTCTACCATCCCCAGTGCCAGGGGTGCTTCTGGCCCAACCACCACCAGATCGACCCGCTCACGCTGCGCCGCACCGAGCAGACCCTTGATGTCGTGCACGGCCAGCGGAATGTTGCGGATCACGGCGTCCGGCCCACCGTCGGTGCCACCGTTACCCGGTGCTACGATGATCTGCCGCACCTGTGGTGACTGCGCCAGCTTCCAGGCCAGGGCGTGCTCACGCCCGCCGGCGCCAATAATCATGATCGTTCGCTGTGACATGATCCTCAACCGTTCCACACCCCTTCGAACGCCAGTTTTTCGCGACTGGCCCTGACCCACCAGTCTTCCAGGCGTATCGGATACACACCGTCGAAACAGGCTGCACAATAACCGCGAGGGGTCGTCTGGCCGGTCTGTACCGCGTGCAACATGCCCGCATGCGACAGGTAGACCAGGCTGTCGGCGCCAATCGTTTGCCGGATTTCTTCGACCGACTGCCGGGCACCGATGAGCTCGTCGCGCGTCGACATGTCGATTCCCATAAAGCAGGGAAACTGCACCGGCGGTGACGACACGCGCACGTGAACCTCGGCGGCACCGCCGCTGCGCAGCAGCTGCACCAGCGGCCCGGCAGTATTGCCACGCACAATCGAGTCGTCCACCATCACCACCCGCTTGCCCTGCAGGTTGGCGGTCAGGGGGTTGTACTTGAGGGCAATGCCCGCCTTACGCAGCCGGTCATCGGGCTGGATGAAGGTGCGCCCGATGTAACGGTTCTTGGTGAACCCCTCGCTGAACGGCACACCCAGTTCCATGGCATAGCCGATGGCGGCCGGCGTCGACGAGTCTGGCACGCCCACCACCACGTCGGCATCCCGGACCGGCGCTTCACGTGCCAGCTGCCGCCCCAACTGCTGCCGCACCTGGTGCACGGTTTGCTCGTCCAGCTGCGAATCGGGCCGGGCAAAGTAGACGAACTCAAAGATACAGAAGGCACGTCCGGCCGGCGGGCGCCCCTCCGTGGCCGTCATGCCTTGGGCATCCAAACGCACGATTTCACCGGGCGCGACGTCGCGCACGTAGGTTGCGCCGATGGTGCCAAACACGCACGACTCCGATGCCGCCACCCAACCGGTGCGGCCGCCCTCGAGGTCGAGCCGGCCCAGCGCGAGCGGGCGGAAGCCCCACGGGTCACGCACGGCAAAGACCGCCTCACGCGTCAAGATGGCCAGCGAGTAGGCGCCTTCAGCGCGCTGCATAAAGGCGGCGATGCGCTCCTCCCACGTGCCGTGCGGCATGACGCGCGCAAAAGGGCTGCCCACACCCTGGGGTGACGGTGCCGCCAGGAGCTGCGTAATCACTTCGCTGTCGCTGCTCGAGGTGAGGCCAACGCCGCGTTCGAGCAGCTCCTGACGCAGGACCAGGGCGTTGGTCAGGTTGCCGTTGTGTGCGACGCCGAGCGGGCCATGCAGCGTCTCGATCAGATAGGGTTGGGCGTTGCGCAGGTGCGAGCTGCCGGTGGTGGAATAGCGGTTGTGTCCGATGGCCAGGTGGCCGGCCAGCGGTGCCAGGCTGGGTTCGTCGAAAACCTGCGAGACCAGCCCCATGCCTTTGTGGGTGTAAGCACCGCGACCATCGGTGGTGGCAATGCCAGCACTCTCCTGGCCGCGATGCTGCAAAGCATACAAACCAAAGAATGTCAGCCGCGCCACATCGGCGCCGGGCGCGCAGACCGCGATGATGCCACAGGCATCGTGGAACTTGTCACCGGCAATTGGATCGAATTCGTGCATCATGTCTCCTCACCCCTGCCATGATCCATCGGTCGCCGGCTGACCACCTCTAGGATCCTCGAGGCAGCGCGCGGTCGTCATCGACGATCTGCTCGCGCAGCGCGGTCTGGTATGCCACAACGCGTGCGTGCAGCTCGGGGTCGGCCAGGGCCAGGATTTTGGCCGCCAGCAGCGCCGCGGCGTCTGGTTCGAGGACGGTGGCCACCGCCACGCCGCCCGGCATACGCAGGCTCGAAAAGATATCAGCACCAGCGTAGCGTTCGCCGTACGGCGGGCAGGCAATCACTGGTTCGGCCACGTTGGCATCGACAAAGCCGCTCAACGCATTGGAGCGACCGGCAATCGTGATGTACACCTTGCGCCGTGGATCGCCCGCATACTGCGCCAGGATGTTGAGGACGTGCTGCGGTGCCTTGTGCGCCGAGCCGATGCGAATTTCGCTGCTGATGCCAAACTGGGCCAGGGCGCGGGCTACGGCCTGGCCATGACTCAAATCAGCCTTGCTGCCCATGAGAATGGGAACCAGGGCATCCGTCATGCGGTGCCTCCTTTCAGTTGAAACGGCCCGTCATCACCGCCACGGCGCGGTATTTTTCCATGAGGTCAGCCAGGCCGCGGTCGGTCACCGTTTGCATATCGCGATAGATCTGTTTGTCCAGCATCTGGTCCTTTTGGCCGCCCGGCCACAACCGCCAGGAGTCGTTGTCGATCACGTCGGCCACGACGAGGCGGCCGGCCTCATCCTGCAGCCGGCCAAATTCGATCTTGAGATCGACCAGCTGCACGCCCTGGGCGGCCCAGGCCGGTTCCAGCAGCTCGAACACCTGCCGGCCCACTGCGGCCAGCTGTGCCACTTCGGAAACGTCGGCCAGGTTTTGTTCGACGATCTCGGATTCGCTGATCTGCGGGTCGTGCCGGGCATCGTCCTTGAGAAAGAACTCGACGAGCACCGGGTCGAAACGCAGACCTTCGGGTGTGTCCGGGTGCCGCTTCAGGTATGACCCGGTAGCGATGCGGCGCATGACGACTTCGATGGGAATCATCGCACAGCAGCGCACCAGGGTGACGTCGTCAGCCGGCGCATCGACGAAGTGGGTTGCCATGCCGTGCCGGTTGAGATAGGCAAAGACGTTGGCCGTGGTGCGGCCGGCGACCTGGCCCTTGCCGGCGATTTCGTTGCGTCGCGCCCCATCCCCCGCGCTGATACTGTCCTTGTGCACCATGACCGCCAGTGTTGGGTCGGTCGGGTGGGCGTAGATGATCTTGGTTTTGCCTTCAGCTAGTTTAGGTCCGTATGGCATGGTGGCCTCTTTGTTGGGAGTAGGGAGTACGGAGTAGGGAGTAGGGAGTAGGGAGTACGGAGTAGGGAGTACAGAGTACGGAGTAGGGACGTGCTCCGATACCCCGACCCCCAGCCCCTGATCT
>JAYRNS010000337.1:0-3174 GCA_041912075.1 Anaerolineae bacterium | reverse complement strand
TGTACGCACCGAGTTTGCGTGGGATCACCTGGCCCGCCGGGTCGCAGCGTTCTATACGGAGCTGGCCGCGTGACGGGACCACGTTGGGCACGCGTGCGGGCCTGGGTGCTCGTCGTTGCCTGGATGGCGATGATCTTCTGGCTGTCGGCGCAGCCCAGGCTGCCCGACCTGGGTCCGGATCTGACCGAAATCCAGGACATCCTGGGTCATTTCCTGGTCTATGCCGGTCTGGCATTCTGGCTGGCGCGCGCCTTACGGCGTACGCCCGGGGTGCGCCATCCGCTGTTGTGGACTGTGGTGTTGGCGATGCTGTATGCGTTGAGTGACGAGCTGCACCAGGCGTTTGTGCCCAACCGGCATCCGGATCCGTTTGACATCCTGGTCGATTTTTTGGGAGTCGTCGTATTTTTGATATTTGATTTTGGATTTGCGAGGCGGCGTCGCAGGGTTGATGGTTGAGGTCGATGGCATGCCGCGTGCGGCGGCAGGCTGGCAGTGGTTGGATCCGGCCGGGTCTATGAAGTGCGGCTGCCGTCTTGCGCGGCACGGATGAGGATATCGCCGAAGAGGCCGGTTTGTTCGACGACGATCTGGCGCCGCTTCATCAGCTCGAGTACGGCCAACAAGGTGATCACGATCTCGACGCGCGAATCGGCCAGGGCGAGCAGCTCGCCAAAATGGACCGCACCGGGTTGGCCGACGCGCTGCGTAATCAGGTCGATCTTGTCATGTACCGTGAAAGGCAGCGGTGTAACCAAAATGCCGGCTGGCTGGGCGGGTGGTAGGGCCAGTAAGGCGCGCTGCATTGCTTTCCACAGATCGGACACGCTGCCCTGCCCGGCCAGGAGGCGCGGCGTGGGCAGGAGGGGACGCGCTACCCGTACGTACATCACCTGGTGCTCCGCCTCGCGGGCACGCAGGTGGTGGGCGGCCTCTTTGAACCGTTTGTACTCGCGCAGCTGCTGCGCCAGGGTCGCGGCTGGGTCTTCCTCTTCTTCCTCGACGGCCGGCGGTCGTGGCAGCAGCGCGCGTGATTTGATCCAGATGAGCCGGGCGGCCATCACCAGAAAATCGGCCAAGGCATCGGGGTGAAGCGGCTGCTCGGCCGTCTGCAGCTCGGCCAGGTACGCCAGATACTGACCGGTGACCTGGGCCACGGAAACGGCCGTGATCTCCAGTTCCTCGCGCTCGATCAGATGAAGCAGGAGATCCAGCGGCCCTTCGAAAACGGGCAGGGCGATTGTGTAGGCAGCAGTACCTGTTGTCACGTGGCGTTGGCCAGCTCGTCGGAACGGAACCGCCGCCCGGCGGCAGCCAGCTCATCCAGCAGACGCTGCGTTTCCACGTAGTCTTTGCCCGCAATCCGTTCCACCCGTACGCCGGCAGCCTGCAGCTCCTCCTCAGTGTTCGCCGGCACGCCGCCCGGTCCACCGACGATTGTGACGAAGCGCGCGGTTTTGGCCTCGTTCAGCGAAAAGCCGATGACCGGTGTGAAGCGCGCAACGTACTTGATGGCACCGCGATAGTCTGGCTCGGCCCACAGATCTGGGCCGCGCGACCAGAAGAGCAGGTAGTGCTCGATAAACTTGGCCGGCGCCGTGCTGACGCCGCCCTGGCGCGCCTGGATACGCTCGAACAGCAGGCGTTTCCACTGCTGTCCCGCCAACCACTGCTCTCCCGGACAACTGGTCTGTTGACCCGGCAGCTCATCGTGCCCGACGATGCGGCTGTTGGGGATCTTCAGTTCCTGGGCCAGCCAGGCGACGAGGTGTGCCCCGCGATCAAGTTGCAGCGGGGTAGGCGGCATGTCGGCAAAGTCGCCGGCAAACATAATCCCCACGCTGCTGGCATCCTGCCCGCTGGTGTGGTAGACCACGGTTTCCAGGCGATTGGTTTGCGCGATGCCACCATCGGCGGCGACGAGGAAATGGCAGCCGATACCCGGCCAGCCACGGGTCGTGACCTGGTACTGGGCCAACCGCTGGGCATCGACGCCGGCCGGGGCCGCGCTGTGGTGGATGACCAGTTGGGTGATGGCGGCCAGCGCACGGGTCTTGTAGACATTGCCAGCCACCGTGCTTTTTGGCAGCTGGTCGGTCACGATGTCGAACGGCGGTTTGTCGATCGGACCCGGCGGTTTGACACCGCCCTGGCCGGCCAGGAGCGCGTCGATTTGTTCTTGCAGCCGTTTTTTGTCCTGCTGCAGGGCCGTGATCTGGGCCTGTCGCTGCTCCACGTCGGTCTGCAGCCGTGCGGCGCGCTGCTGGGCCTCGGTCAGTTGGGTCTGGGCCACACGCAGATCAGAGCGTGTTTGCTGCAGCGTGTCGTTGAGCTGGGCGATTTGGGCGCGCAGGGCGGTCAAATCGTCGCTGGGGGCAGCCTGGTCCAGAATCGACTGGGTCTGTGCGACCAGGGTCCGTTTGTAGGCGGCACCTTGCAGCCACTGGACGCCGGGCGAGCCGGTAGCCGTGAGTTCACTGGCGCCTTTGATGCGCTCGATGGGCAGCTGGAAATGCTGCAAAAGCCATGCGGCCAGGTGAGCGGCGGCATCGAGCTGCGCCGCTGTCGGCACGGCGGTGGCAAAATTGCCGGCCAGGCAGATCTGGATGCCGCGGTAGAGCCATTCCTGCTGGTCCGTGACCGACTGGTCGAGCGGGTTGGTCTGCAGGATGTTGCCTTCGGCCTGGATGTAGTAGTGATAGGTGATGCCGGGCCAGCGCTTGCGGTGCGCTTCGGCCACACGCTGCACGCTGACAGTCGGGTCGACGGCGGTGTGGTTGAACACCAGATATTGGATCAGGCTCGTGTCGCGTGGTTTCATGCCGGCGGCATCGCGCGGCAGCTGGTCGGCAATGTCGGTGATCGCCGGTGCTGGCACCTGGCCGCCGCTGGTGCCCCCTGTACCGCCCAGCCGGTTGCGCAACGCCTGGTTCTCCTGGCGCAGACTCTCTACCTGGGTACGCAGGGTGGCGGTTTCGCCGCGCAGGTTGTCCATCTGCGTGCGCAGACCGGCCGATTCCGTGCGCAGGCTGTCGTTCTGTGTGCGCAGGGTGCCAACGTCAGACCGCAGTTTGTCGACTTCGGGCCGCAGCGCATCATTTTCGGTGCGAAGGTCGACGACTTCGCCGGTGAGCTCGTCGATTTGATTCTGACGCACCTGCAGGTCGTTTTGCA
>JAYRNS010000336.1:0-1622 GCA_041912075.1 Anaerolineae bacterium | reverse complement strand
GACGTAGGGTGTCTGGGTCGACAGCACCTGGGTGTGCAGCCAGTGCCAGGCCCAAACCCGCGGCGTACGCCAGGGGTGGTCCACCCTGCACCACCATCTGCTCGATCGCCGCGGCCGTTTCATCCACCGTGCGGCAGGTGACGTACTCGGTGTGAAATGGATAGCAGCGCCGGTCGAGCAGGACGACCGCGTCGTTGGCCTCGTCGTAGCGCAGGGTATTGAAACGATCGGCCAGTACGGCCGGACACGGCGGGCTGAATGACGTCACCCTACAAACCTGCTGGCAGCAGTGTCTCGGCAAACAACGGTGCCAGTTCCTGACGGTCGTCGTGCCAGGCCAGGAGCGCGTCCGCGGGCAGGTCGGGAGCTGCATAGCTCAGGAAGCGCTGCAGGCCGGCGAGGTCCCACCCGGTCAGATCGTAGCGCAGGTCGCGCAGGTATTTCGTACAAACACCGGTCGGCAAATCGAGGCGCGGCGCATAGGCCTGGGCAATTGCCTCCAGGTGCTGGCGACCGTCGGTCTTGGCGGCGTGCAGCGCCGGCACGATGCCGCTGGCCGTGACCTCCGCCAGCCGGTCACGCCGTACCGACCACAGGGCAAACACGAAGGGCAGCCCGGTCCACTTGAGCCATTCATCGCCCAGGTCGAACACATGGGGCACGCCACGCCGGGGCACGGCACGGCGCACGGTACCCTCGATCAGGGCCTCGTCCCCGATCAGCAGCGCGGCCGACGCCCGGCTCAGCATCTCTTCCAGGTCCTGCGGTGCCACACGCCAGCGCGGCTCGACCGCATAGCGCTCGCGGCACAGAATTCTGACCAGTTCGACACTCGTCGCCGAATGGTCGGTCAGGGCCACGGTGCAGCCATCGAGCTCGGCCGGGTCGGGCATCCAGCTGAAGAGCAGGACCGTCTTCACCGCGCCCAAGGTGGCGATACCGAGCTGCGGGATCACGGCCAGATCGGCCGCATGGCGCGCCGTCTCGATCGCCGAGATCGGTGCCACATCGATTTCGCCGGCCACCAACATCCGATTCAGGGCCGTCGGCACCCCATAGACAAAACGCACGTCCTGCCCAGTCAGCCGCTCCTGCAGCCGGTAATAGACAGGCTGGACGTTAAGATAGTCGATTACACCAATGGTTAGGGTCATATCTTTCGTACCTCATCGTACGCATTTTTGTCCGCGGATGGCCGTCCGCGAATGGCGCGCGCATGCCATCCGCGAATGGCGCGCGAATACGCGAACGGCCCTGCGCAGACAGCTGCACCCGCAACCTATCATTCGCGCATTCGCGCCAGATTCGCGGATGGCAATTCGCGGACGGCAATTCGCGGACGGCAGCTCCGCGTTCAAAGCTGCAGCTCCACCCGCTGACCGGGCCCGTTGCGGCGGGCGGCTTGTTTGGCCGCCAGCCGCACCTGTTTGCGGCGGGCGATCATCTCCGCCTCGATTTCGGCCAGCGGACGGTCGTACACGGTGACCACGTTGTACAGCGTATCGCGTTCGGCGGGCACTTTGCCGGCCGCCACGATCAGGCGGATCAGCTCGAGCTTGTCGAGCTGTTCGTCGGTCGTAGCACCTGCTTCGTGGTAAATTTTCTCTTCGACCACGGTGCCG
>JAYRNS010000335.1:0-2136 GCA_041912075.1 Anaerolineae bacterium | reverse complement strand
GTGTGGCGCAGCGCATTGTGCAGCAGGTTGAGCAGCACTTGGCGCAGGCGCTGGGCATCTCCCTGAATGACTGGGATGCCAGCCGCAGTCTCGAGGGTGAGGGTGATCCCGGCGGCCGCGGCCGGTGCCAGCATGTCATCCGCGACCTGGCCTGCCAGGGCACCAAGGTCCAGCGGCTGGCGGTCGAGCACCAACTGGCCGGCATCGGCCTGCGCCACGGTACGCAGGTCGTCTACCAACCGCCCCAACAGAGAAACGCTGTTGTGAATCGGCGCCAGTGCATCCGGGGTCAGCGCGATGACACCATCTTGCAGCGCCTCCACCTGGCCCTGGATGACCGTCAGCGGGGTGCGCAGCTCGTGCGCTACATCGGCCACCAGATGGCGCCGCAGCTGCTCCTGCGTCTGCAGGCTTTCGGCCATGTGATTGAAGGCATGGCCCACCTGTGCCAGCTCATCGTGGCCGCTCACCGGCACGCGCACAACCAGGTTGCCCGCGGCGATCTGGCGTGAAGCGCCTGCCAACTGCTGCAAGGGACGCGTGATCTGGCGCACGAAAAGGATGCTGATCAGAAACGCCACCAGACCGGCGATTCCTGCGGCCAGCACAACACCACGATTGACCCGCTGCAGTACGGCGGCTTGTTCCTGGCCGCCCATGGGCATCGACATCACACCTTGCAGCCACAGGATACCCACGGTCTGTCCATCGACTTCGATCGGTTCGCCGGCTTCGAGCATTGCCGCTGACGCCGGCTCACCGACCAGCGCACCACGGCTGTCTCCCACAATCTGCCGGTTTGCTGGATCGACCACGACGATACGCGACGAGTTCATCATGCCGCCCATCATCGGCGTGCGCCCCGCGATCAGAACCTCCTGCACCCCTTGCCAGGAGCCAAACTGACGATAGTACTGCACCAAAATGTCGCGCACGTCAGCGGGGGTCGCCATCTGACCCTGGAAGGGCAGGTGGGCGAACTCGTTCTGCGTGACGCGATTGGCCATGAAAGCGACGGCGGCCAGGGTCACCAGAATAATGAGAGCAAAGGTCCCCAGGAGTTTGCTGCGCAGGCTCATGATTCACCCCTCGGCCGAGAATTTGTAGCCGTAGTTGAGCACGGTGAGGAGGTAGTGCGGATGGCGGCCGGTATCGCCCAATTTACGGCGCAGGTTTTTGATGTGGACGTCGATTGTGCGTTCGTACGGTTCGTAGGCTTCACCTTGCAGACGCTCCAGCAGCTCCAAACGAGTGAACGGGCGGCCGCGATCGGTCATGAGGGCCAGGAGCAATTCGTACTCGGTGGGTGTCAGCTCGATCGGCCGGCGGTCGACGAACACCTCGCGCCGCGCCGGATCGAGCCGCACCGCACCGGCCACCAGCGGTCGCGTCTGCACGGACGGCGCACGCGGCTCGCTCCGGCGCAGCACGGTGCGGACCCGCGCCACGACTTCACGCGGGCTGAATGGTTTGGTGACATAATCATCAGCACCGAGCTCCAGACCCACCAGGCGATCGGCTTCGTCGACGCGCGCGGTCAGGATGATGATGGGGGTGTCGGCTATCGTCGGGTTGGGGTCGCGGCGGATGGCCCGGCAGACGTCCAGGCCATTTAGGGTAGGCAGCATCAAGTCTAGGATGATGAGGTGCGGAGTCTCAAGCCGGGCGAGGTCGAGGCCCTGGCGTCCATCGTGCGCGGTGAGCACGCGGTACCCCGACTGCTGCAGGTAACTGCGCAGCACGTTGGCGATGTCACGCTCGTCTTCGACGACCAGGATGGTTTGCATGCGCAGGATTGTACCTGAGAAGCGTGGCTCTTTCAAGTTGCCGGCATAAAAATGCGCTGGTGTGCCCGCCACCAGCGCATTTGAAAACGAAGGCGATGTCCCCTATTGGCCCTGCATGGCCGCCTGGCACTGGGCGTGGAGGGCCGCAGCGCCCATGCCGGGGTTCTCAGCCATGAACTGCGCGCACGCCGCGGGGTTCATGCCGCCCGACTGCATCATCTGCTGCATCACGCCGGGGTTGGCCATGTGCTGCTGCATCAAGGCCTGATGTTCGGGGTCTGCCATCCTGTCTGCGCAGCCTGCCGGCATCGGCTGACCGGGGTGCATGCGGTTGTGCATGGCTTGCATG
>JAYRNS010000334.1:0-9518 GCA_041912075.1 Anaerolineae bacterium | reverse complement strand
TCCGAGCGGCCAACGCGGTGCTCGATACACGACCGGCTATTCTGGCACTGGCTAACGAAAAACACCCGACGATCCAGACGCTTGGGGGCGGAGCCAAGGACATCCAGGTCCGGCTGTTCACGGACACGCCGGCCGGCCCGATGCTGATCGTCCACCTGCTGCTGGACGTACGCGACGCCATGGGGGCTAACGCGGTCAATACGGCCGCCGAGACGATTGCGCCCCTGCTGGAGCGGCTGACGGGTGCGCGTGCCCTGCTGCGTATTCTCTCGAACCTGAGCGATGAGCGTCGGGCCTGGGCCACCTGTCAGATACCGCTCTCAGCGCTGGCTACGGAAAGTCTGACCGGTCAGCAGGTGGCACAAGGCATCGTCGAAGCCAATGCCTTCGCCCTGGTCGATCCCTACCGCGCGGCGACCCATAACAAGGGCATCATGAACGGCATCGACGCCGTGGCGGTGGCAACGGGCAACGACTGGCGCGCCCTCGAGGCTGGCGCTCATGCCTATGCCGCACGTTCGGGGCAGTACCGCAGCCTGACGGAATGGGTGTTACGCGAGGATGAAGGGGCCCTTGGGGGACGCCTGGAGCTGCCCCTGGCCGTGGGCACGGTGGGCGGCGCCACGAAAGTCCATCCGTCGGCGCGCACGGCTCTCAAGATTCTGGGAAATCCGACCGCACGCCGCCTGGCGCAGCTGATGGCGGCCGTCGGTCTGGCGCAAAACCTGGCGGCTGTCCGCGCCCTGGCCACCGAGGGCATCCAGAAGGGTCACATGGCACTGCACGCACGGCAGGTAGCTTTGGCGGCCGGCGCGACGGGTGACCAGGTCGAGGCGATCGCCGTCCAACTGGCGCGTGAGGGACAAATTCGCCTGGAACGCGCGCGCGTTTTGTTAAGGAACATGTCATGATCATGAAGCCAAGTCGTCCGGTTGGTATTGTCGGGTACGGTGCTTATGTACCCCGTTTTCGTTTGCCCGTTTCGGAAGTGTCCCGCGTGTGGACCGATGGCGAAGGCGGCGTACCGATCAGGGAAAAGGCCGTACCGGGTCTCGATGAAGATACGGCCACGATGTCGATCGAGGCCGCGCGTAATGCCCTGGCACGGGCTGGGATCGACCCACGCCTGATTCGCGCCGTATGGGTCGGCAGCGAATCGCACCCCTACGCCGTCAAACCCACGTCCACCATCGTGGCTGAAGCGATTGGCGCGGTACCAACCACCCAGGCAGCCGATTGGGAGTTTGCCTGCAAGGCTGGCACGGAAACACTGCAGGCCGCATTTGGCCTGGTGGGCTCACACATGGCCGACTATGCCCTGGGTATCGGGATGGATGCCGCACAGGGTCGTCCGGGTGATGCCCTGGAATACACGGCTGGTGCCGGCGGCGCAGCCTTTATCATTGGACCCGCCGAAGCAAGCGTTGCCGTACTCGAGGCCTCGTTGTCCTACGTCACCGACACGCCGGACTTCTGGCGCCGTCCCTATGCGCACTATCCTTCGCATGGTCACCGCTTCACGGGTGATCCGGCGTACTTCCATCACATTACGACCGCGGCTCGCATGCTGTTGGACGAGATGGGACGCCAGCCGGCCGACTACCGCTATGCCGTGTTCCACCAACCGAATGCCAAGTTCCCCCAGCGCGCCGCCAGCATGCTTGGCTTCACGCCCGCGCAGATCGAGACCGGTCTGCTCGTCACCAACATCGGCAACACCTACGCGGGCTCTTCGATGATTGGTCTGACCGCCATTCTGGACGAAGCCCGCCCGGGCGATCGTATTCTGTTGGTGTCGTTTGGCTCCGGTGCCGGCAGCGATGCCATTTCGTTTGAAGTTACCGATCGGATCGCTGTCGACCGCGACAAGGCGCCGCGTACCACGTTCTACGTGGAGCGCCGTAAGGAAATCGACTACGCAACCTACGTGCGCTATCGCGGCAAACTGCAGACCACGTGAGGCGCGGGAGAGAGATTGTGAGACCAGTCAGTATCATCGGAATTGGACAAACCCCGGTGGGTGAGGTGTGGGAGAGGTCTCTGCGCCACCTGGCGCATGACGCTGTTGTTGCCGCGATGCAGGATGCAGGTATCGGAACCGTCGATGCCCTCTACGTCGGCAACATGCTGTCGGGTGAGCTGTCGAGGCAGGAGCACCTCGGTGCGTTGATCGCCGACTTTGTCGGGCTGCGTGGTATCGAGGCCATGAAGATCGAAGCCGCCTGTGCCTCCGGTGCGGCGGCGCTGCGTGTGGGCTACATGGCGGTAGCCAGCGGCTTGCACGACGTCGTCGTGGTGTGTGGTGTCGAAAAGATGACCGACACGTCGGGCGACGAGACGACGGCCGGCCTGGTGATGGCTGCCGACCAGGAATACGAAGCTGCCGAAGGTGTGTCGTTTGTGGGCATCAACGCGATGTTGATGCAGCGTTACATGCACCAGTACCAGGTGCCGCACCACGCGTTTGCACATTTCAGCGTCAATGCGCATCACAACGCCGTGGGCAATCCCAATGCCATGTTTCACCAGCCGATTTCGGTCGAGACCTACAAACGCGCGGCGATGATTGCCGCACCGGTCAACCTGCTCGATTCGTCGCCAATTTGTGACGGGGCAGCGGCAGTGGTGCTGTGTGCACACGACCGGGCGCGCGAGCTGGGCACCGGCCGCCCACCGGTGCGTATTCTGGCTTCTACCGTCGCAACCGATACGGTGGCCGTGCACGACCGGCGCGACCCTCTGCAAATGCTGGGGGCCAATATCAGCGCACACAAGGCCTACATCCAGGCTGGCGTCACCCCAACTGACGTGGACCTGTTCGAGCTGCACGATGCCTTTACGATCATGTCAGCCCTGTCCCTGGAAGCGGCCGGTTTTGCTGAGCCGGGGCGGGGGGTGCGTCTCGCCGAAGAAGGCGAGATCACGATCGAAGGACGGATTCCCATCAGCACCATGGGCGGTTTGAAGGCACGCGGTCACCCGGTGGGTGCGACCGGTGTGTATCAGGTTGCCGAATCGGTCCTGCAGCTGCAGGGGCAGGCCGGCCCCAACCAGGTGCGCAACGTGCAGGTGGCGATGACTCAGAATATTGGCGGCAGTGGGGCGACGGTTATAACGCACATCTTGGGCAACTGACAGACATTCGCATGCAGCGGCAGTCCCAGGCACAGGCTGTCCCGGCTTTGTGCCTGTTTTGAGACTGTCAAAAGCTATCAATCTGGCTGGCAAAGGCAAGAACTGATAGTTTTTGGAACAATGATTGTGATATAATGAAATCAATCGCGTGGTGGACAAGGTTCCCGTGGGCCGGTCACAGGGTCGTGATAAATGCCAACCACACAAGGCATGGCTACCAGCGTGAAATCGTCCGGAACCGCCGTGGCAAACCGGTCGATCGCAGGTCGGCAGCCAAACGAAATTATCAACGTTGTTGTCTTTTCTGGGGGTATTCAATATCATGAGTGTCGCACAAAACTGGCGTACACGACGCCAACGCTACAGCCTGATCGGCGAAGTATGTGATGAATGCGGCAAGGCGATCTTCCCGCCGCGTGACACCTGTCCGCATTGCGCAGAACCGGCGCAGAGTCTGCATCCGTTGAGTGGGTTGGGTGAAGTCTATTCATTCACCACCATGTACGATGCACCGGCGGGTTTTGAGGATTATCTGCCCTACACCGTGGCCCTGGTCAAGCTGCTCGAGGGTCCCATGGTCACAGCGCAGATGACTGACTGCGATGCCGATGAAGTACAAATCGGCATGCCGGTTGAGATGGTGACACGCAAGCTCACCGAGGAAGGACCGGAAGGGGTCATCATCTACGGTTACAAATTCCGGCCACGCCTGGTACCAGCCAGTGCGGCCGCTGTGTAACCCTTGACAAGACGGTCGAATAACGAATCACGAATCGACGAGCGCGGGTGGACCTGTCTCAGGTCCACCCGCGCTTTTTGTGGATTTCAACCGCCGTACGACCAGGGTGACTCGTGCAGCACGAAGGGTAACGCGGCTTCGGCCCGCATGCCCGCTTCGACGACGTCGCCCACGAGCACGGTGTGATCCCCAACGTTGTCGAGCGTCTGCACGTTGGCACACTCGACCCACGCAGCGGCCTCGACAAACAGCGGACACGCCGTTTCACCGGGGCGGCAGCGATAACCGTGGCAGCTGCTTTCATCGAAACCAGACGTCGAATATTGGAAGAAGTGCCGGGCCATCTCCTCTTGCCCACGAGCCAGGAGATTCAATGCAAAAACCCTGCTGGTCAGGATATGCTTGAGGATACGTGAAGAGGTTCGCAGCGCCGTAGCGATGCGTGTGGGCTCGAACGACGTCTGCATCACCCAGCTTACCGTCGCTGCATGGAGTCCTTCGGCATCCCGCGTGGTGATGATATGGATTCCATAGGGAATGCGCCGCAGTACTTCGATGCGCGTTCCTGTCAATTCGTAATCACTCACAGTGTTCTCCTCTTGACAGACTACCGCTACCACAAACTGGAACCCGTGCCGGCGTCCAATGCCTGGCTGATCTCGGCCTGCCAGGCTGGAAACAGGTCGGCACAGGCCCGCACCAGGCCAAAACAACCGGCCAACATCTGGTCGCCGTGCGGTACGGCAAAATAGACGGGAAGAGACGACGATTTGAGCATGGCACGCCGCGGGCCGGTCACGGCTACCCGCGTCACCGCCACGGGTTCCCGGTCAACGACCAACGCGCCGTGACCGTGTTCGGCGAAAACCTGTTGGTGGCTGATCGTGCCTTCGGCCAGGGCCACGAGCCACCGTTCCAGACTGAACTGGTCGAGCAGGCCCGTATGATGTTCGAAGAGGCGGGCGATTTGCCCCCGGCGATATTGAAATGCCAGACAATGGAAGTTACCCACGTTGACAATCAGGGCATCGTCCATCGCGCTGACCCTGGGGTCCTCCAGGGCACCCAGCACAGCCGCCGGTGCCGTATCCATCACGACCAGCGGAACGGCCAGGTTATCGGGTGCGCTGTCCACAACCGCCTGCAGCCGGGTCATGATCGCCGGCACCTGGCCTGCATGAAAAGCGAAGGTCGCCAGATGCTGGCTGTGCCCCAGTCGCTCTGCCAGGTAATCGAGCCTGAACTGGCGGTCGCTGACGTCGGGTGGCGCATTGCCGTGATCGAACACGGCTACAGCCACCGCGTCCGGCCGCAGGTCTACCCCAAAGGCGGCAAACGCCCGCCGCAGCACGGTGTAGTCAAAATCCTTGAGCACGACTTCGACCACAGAACCAGCGGCAGCCAAGCGTGCCGCCTCTTCCTCGCCGACGATCGTGACACCCAGGTCGCGCTGGACGGCATCCAAGTCATCGTTGAAGCTGCGGGCGGCGGCCGCCGTGGCCCAGATCGGCAGCCCTGCCCGGTGCTGCGCCTCCGTAGCCCAGGCACTTGGACCACCCCCCATGGTCACGCCGGTGAGCAGCAGCGGCTGACGGGCCTGGGTGGCGCGTTGGATCTGCTGTGCCGCCAGCAGCGTCGGCGAAGGCATAACCAGCTTGAGAAAATTTTCTGGATCGCGCGCGCTGTCAAACAGCAAGATGTCCTGCGTACCGGTGCCGATGTCAACGGCCAGGATTTGCATAGCATGCGCTCCCGGTCAGTGTCCGTGAAATAATGGACCCCGCTGCTTTGCCGAGGAGGCCCCGCTTCGGCAGTGGTGGCCCTCATACAGGCGAATGGTGTACGTAAAGATTATAACACGGCCTGTCGTGTTCGCCAACGCACGGCGCCTCAGGGATGAAGCAGCAAATCATCTCGACTGATCGCCTGACCCCACCATCCAGCGCTAGACAGAGCAGCAGGAGCCGTGTATAATGGCAACTCGCCTGTGGCGCTCATGTCAGGTCGTTCATGAGGACAGCAAACTCTTGGAGATGAGAGGCATGGAAGAATACGGCGCAACCCCCGGCTCAAGCGGGTTTGGGGACAATCAAGGTGGCTCACTCAGGACACTCGACGTCAATACCGTCAAGGAATTGTGGTCAAAAACCTATAACACCAGTGGAAGACCCGACTGGTCGCATTTGTATCCGTATTATCACCCGGATGTAGTTTTTCAGGATTCGATCCAGCGCATCGAAGGGATCAAAGAATTTGTCGGCGTCTGCGAACGCCTGGTACAGCGGTGTCAAAGCATTCACATGGAAATTCTCTCCATCGCCCAGGATTCCAATATCATCCTGATGGATTGGATCATGACGATGGCTTTCAAGAAGTATCCCCCCACGCCCGTCTACGGCAGCACCAAGCTCACTCTGCATGAGGACGGCAGGATTATCGCGCAACGCGATTATTTTGACATGTGGGGAGACATCATCAACGGAATCCCCCTCCTCAAGAAACGCTATCGCACCTTCGTGCGCAGAGTCTTCGGCTAGAAGAGGCATTCATGCCCGTATTCAAGCTGCCGGACGAACTCATGTTCATCCGGAACCGCCGGGTCAGCCAGAAGACGATCAGCGTCTCCATGGCCGGACAGGTCTGTGTCGTCTCTGGGTCAACGTCGGGCGTGGGGCTGGAAGCCATCAGACGTCTCGCCCACGCCGGCGCCCACATCGTCATGGTCTGCCGGAACCGCGGCAAAGCTGAGGATGTGCGCAAAGAGCTGATCGCGCGCACCAACGTGCCGGTCGAGGTCGTTCTGGCAGATTTCAGCGATCTGGCGGCTGTCCGGGAGGCAGCCAAGATTCTCCTGCGAGATTATCCGCGGATTGACGTTCTCATCAATTCAGTGGGCCTGTTTTCGACCACCCGGACCACGACGAAGGATGGTCTCGAAACGGTATTCTGCGTGAATCACCTTGCCCCGTTTCTCCTGACGCACCTCCTGCTCGAGCGACTGCAGCAGAGCACGCCCGCTCGTGTCATCCAGGTGAATTCCGAAGGTCACCGGTTCGGTGGACTGGATCTGGATGACCTGAACTGGGAACATCGACACTACAACGGATACCGCAGCTATGGCGCATCCAAGATCGCACAGCTGCTGACCACGTGGGAATTTGCTGACCGGCTGCGGGGCACCGGCGTCACCATCAATGCCATGCACCCGGGCGATGTGCGGACGAATATCGGGATGAACAACGGGCCGCTGTACCGGTGGTTCCAGCGCAACGTGACCTGGCATATGCTCCAGGACTCGGCGATCTCTGGAGAGGCGTTGTACTACCTGGCGGCCGCTCCCGCAATGGCCGATGTGAGCGGCCGCTTTTTTCATCTGACCATTGAGGAGAAACCGGCCGCGCCGGCCCTGGACCGCGCGATGGGCCGCCGGGTGTGGGATGCGAGCATGCGGCTAGCCGGGCTCACTCCAGGTTCTTGAGGACCCTGTCCGCGGCCAGCTTGCCGGTCAGGATGGAAATGGGCAGCCCGGACGGGCTGTATGTCCATTGTCCTGCCTGGCAAACGTCCGGAATCGCCGTCAGCACCGATTTGGCCACGCCGGAAAGGCTGCGCACCGCCGGCATCACATCATTGGTGAAGGCCCACCCTGTGATGGCACCTTCGGAATTCCCGGTGATCCGCTCCATGGTGAGCGGCGTTGCCGTGAAACTATCCATGATCGCGGCCTTTAGCCCGGGGTAAATAGAGGCATCCAGCACCTGGATCATGTGATCGGCCACCAACTTCTTGAACTCGCCATACCATCCCAGCGCCTCGATGTGCTTCGTCAGGGAATAATCGAACAGCGAGCTGACGATCAGACCGGTCTTGCCCTCGGGGGCGAGCGCGCGATCCCTCAGCGCAGGACAGGAGATCTCGTACGTGGTGTGATCCAGGTATCGCCTGAGCCAGTCCTCGATACACGGCCAGTCTGCGACGAACCGGGTGACGGCCAGCGGATTGTCCGTGACCAGTTGCCCCAGGGATGTCTGGGAAAGACCGGCGGTAGATGGTGTGTAAAAGAAGTGAGGGCTGGCGATACGTGCAAAATAGCTGCTGTCCAGGTCGACGGTGAGATAGGTGGTCAAAACCGAATCCCCACCGACTTTCCCCACCAGCGCTTCCTTCTTTGCCTCGATGTCCGCCTGGGCCTTCTGATTCGTCAGGGATGCCGGATTGGCGACCCGATAGAGTGTCTTTTGATCTGCAGCCCAGATCAGTTTTTTGTATTGATAGACCTGACCTCCGGCATCTACCACGAGCTTTTGTCCGGGATCGAGGCTCGTAATCTGGGTCTCCAGCCGTATTTCCGCCCCGTGGTCCAGCACGAACCGTTCCACAGCCTGGGCCAGGGTGCCGGTGCCTCCCCTGGGATAGCGGTAATCGAGGTAAAGGCTGAAGTAGCTGAGGGCGAAGGATGTCGGGGTCTTCTGGAAGAAATGCTGGGCAATCAGGTCGTTCAGCGCCTGATTAGTGAGAAGTTTGGCGAGGTACTCATCCACCGGCTGTTGAAGTCTTGCGATCCTCGGTGCGGTCAGGGCATACTTGAGCGACCAGGGCAGGATCGTCCTGAACACATATCCCGGGTTGCTCTTCAGGTCCAGAAACAGCGGGTTGTCAATGCCATAGAGAACATCCATGTAGCCCATAATTTTGGCAATTTCCCGCATAACGTTGGCAATATCATGCTTATTCTCGGGAAAATGTTTCTCCAACAGCTCCTGGTACGCCTCCAGACTGTCCTATGATTCCACCCAGATCACGTCCTGGCCGATGCCGATCGAGACAGGGTTGGGCAGGAAATCGACCTGCAACCCCAACTGCCGCAGCATGGGAACTACGATCCCCGAGTTCTCGATGGCTCTGATCCCGCCATCGAAGACGAATCCTTTGTACTCAAACGAATTGACCAACCCCCCGGTCTTGTTTTCTTTTTCACACAAAAGCACCCTCAGACCTGCCCTGGAGGTATAGGCCGCGGCCGTGAGGCCCGCTATTCCTGCCCCCACCACAATCACATCATAGGCCAATGGTTTCATCCATCCCTCCGTATGATCCTACCCAAAATCAATGTCGAGAGGCTTGACACAACGTTTTGTCCTGGATTATAATCGATCCCAGTTCTGCCAATGCCTACGATGACGCGACTGCGACCGATTGGATTCTTTTTGCTTGTCAGCAGCCTGGCTGTTGTGATCTGGCTCAGCTGCGGCTGGGCCGCGGCATCGGTACACGCGGCCCCACCTGACCCCACGGCCACTGTGCCGGCGCCACAGTGGCACGATGCGCTGTTGGGGGTGACGTTGAAGAATGCGGCCGCCGACACTGACGAACAGGGCACCGTGGTCGTGTCGACCGACGCTTTTACCTACACCGTGCAGCCGCAGGATACACCCTGGAGCCTGGCCGTCGACTTTGGACGAAACATCGAAAGCCTGGCCTGCGCCACCACCCCGCGCGCAGCCGATCCGTATGGGTTTCGTCCGGGTCAAGTGATCACGATTCCGGCACTGAATACGATTTGTCATGCGGTACAGACGGGTGAGACGCTGGAACAGGTGGCCGCCCAATACGGCGTTAGCGTCGACAGTATTACCGAAATCAC
>JAYRNS010000333.1:0-3314 GCA_041912075.1 Anaerolineae bacterium | reverse complement strand
TTCGCTGCCCGATAGTCTCCAACCTTGCCAACTCTCCAAGAGTTGGCAAGGATTCGCTGTCCGATGGTCTTCAACCTTGCCAACTCTTCAAGAGTTGGCAAGGTTTGTCGCCTGATTACTCCGGTTCCCACCCCAGTGTACGCAAAAAAACCAGGTCCTTTTTGCTCAACACCGCGCGTGCCAGCAAATCGGGACGTCGGGCCAGCGTGCGCCGCAGGCTTTGTTCACGCCGCCACTGTGCGACCCGTGCGTGGTGCCCGGACAGCAGGATCTCCGGCACATGAAAGCCACGAAACGAGGGCGGGCGCGTATAGTGGGGATATTCCAGCAGACCGGTGGCGTGCGAGTCTTGTGCGGGGGCACCAGCAAAACCGAGGGCGCCGGGCAGGAGACGCACCACGGCATCCACGATGACCATCGCGGCCAGTTCGCCCCCCGACAGTACGAAGTCACCGATCGAGATCTCATCTGTGCACAGGTGAGCACGCACACGCTCATCCACCCCCTCGTAGCGGCCACACACCAGCGCCAAACGGCCGTACTGCGCCAGCTCCTGTGCCAGGCGGTGGTCGAACGTCCGCCCCTGCGGCGAGAGCAGAATGATCGGGATCGATGCGCCGGCCACCGGCGCCGGTTCATCCGCTGAGTTTTCCATGCGGTCGCCAGCCTGGTCCACTGGCAGGTCCAGCACCGTCTCCACCGCGCGGAAAATCGGTTCGGGCTTCATCACCATGCCGCCGCCGCCGCCGTAGGGGTAGTCGTCGGTCACCTGGTGTTTGCCGTCGGCATAGTCGCGCACGTTGTGCAGCACGATGCGGACCAGTGCTGCGGCTTGGGCGCGCGCTACGATGCTGTCGGCAAAGGGACCGTCGAACATAGCCGGAAACAAGGTAAAGATGTCGATACGCATGAGACCTCCCAGGCCAGCGCATTGAGAATCACACCACGAGGGGACAGGGACACCGATGGCACGTCGATGTCGCCAGCGCTGGCGACCGGCTCACCCGCGCTGCCGGCTGCCGCCGAACCAGCGTGTCTCCAGCTGCTGGAGTGTGCCGTCCTGACGCATGCGCTGCAGCGCTTCATCCACCGCGCGCTGCAGCGACCGTGCTTTGACCGGCATCGCAATCACGTACGGTGCGCTGACCAGGGGCGGCTCGACGATGCGCACCGCCCCGGCTGGATTCTGTGCCACGAACTGACGCGCGGTCACGCCATCGACGAGCGCCGCATCCGCTGCCCGGGTCATAACCGCCTGGAGCGCTTCCACGGGTGTTTGGAAGCTGACCAGTTCGAGGCCAGGCAGCCGGGTGCGCAGCTGCCGGCCCTGCGCATCCGCATCCGACCCCCACTCGACCGCCAGCCGGCGGTTGGCCAGGTCTGCGACATCCTGGATCGTTTGGTCGGGTGCACGCGTCACCAGGAACAGGCCGCCGTCGAAATAGGGCTGGGAATAGGCCAGGTCGCGCGTCAACCGGGGTTCGAGCGGCAGTGCCGAGATGACCATATCGACACGTCCGGCCCAGATAGCATCGAGCAGACCGTCGAAGCCGATCGGTTCGATCTTTACTTGCACATCCCATTGATCGGCGAGGGCGTGCGCCAGGTCCACGTCATAGCCAACGGTCTGCCCGTCAGCGTCCAACGACTCGAAGGGCGGGAAACTCGGATCGAGACCGATGCGCAGCACACCCAGGCTGCGAATCGTCTCCAGCGAACGGTCCTGGGCACCCAGGGTGAGAGCGGCCAGGCTCGCTGCCAGCAGCAGCCCGGCCACCACGACTAACCACCAGCGCCGGCGCAGCATCGCAGCGAATCGCACCCTGGCTGTGCTGGACGAGTGCTGCACCCCCAGGTGCAGCACGGGCCCTGCGTGCAAGACCAACCGTTTCATCCCGCTGTCGCCTCACCGCGGGCGTAGCGCTGCAGTTCCAGATAGATCGGCTTGGGCACGAAGTCGCTGGCGACGAACGTGAAATAATCCTGATAGGTGTGGGTGGGTGCCGGGTACCGGAACGCCCACAGGCAAAATGCCTGCAGCCAATCCCATTGCCTGGCCAGCTCGAACGTGCCCAGCGTATAGCTGATACGCTGGGCCGGCCGTACCGCTTTGGTCCAACGCGGGTGGTCGTTCCAACCTGCCTCGGTGACGATGATCTTCTTGGCACCGTCGCCGTTGCGCACCATCACATCGCGCAGGAGCTCCAGGCGCCGCAGGTTGACCACCTCCGGGTCCGGCGGGTCATCGGGCGCAAAGGCCCAACCATAGGCATGAGCGGCCAGGATATCGAAATAAGCTGCCGCGCCCGCATCGTACAGGCGCTGCAGGTACACTAGATCGTCCATCCCGTACGGCGAGCCAGCCGGCGCTAACGTCGGGGCCAGGGCACCGCCCAGGACCTGCACGTCTGGGTTGGCTGCTTTGGCCGCCTGGTAACTGACCTGCAGGAGACGGGCGTAGGCCGCGGGATCGACCGGCCGGTAACCCCATTCCAGCGCCAGGTTGGGTTCGTTCCAGATAACGATGTAATCGACCCGGCCGCGGTAGCGGGTCACGAACTGTTTGACATAATTCGCGAATTCGTCGTACTGTGCCTCGTCGAGATAGAGCGGCGTGGTGTTCTTGGGCCGGGCCCAGGCTGGCACATAACCCAGGCGGGCAATCAGTTTGAGTCCCTGGGCGTGCGCATGGTCGATGACCAGGTCGGCATGAGTCCAGTCGAAAACACCGGGTTGGGGTTCGGCGTAAGCCCAGGGGAAGTACTCGACCACCCACGCGGCGCCCATTTCACGCACCATCTCGAACGTGCGTTTGATTTTCCACGGTTCCACTTCGTCGGTGAGCCGGGTATGCATACCCATTTTGGGGTTGATCGTCTGCACCGTCTGAGGCGGACCCAGGACGACCAGGGGCCGCGGCGGGGCGGCCAAAATCAGTGCCAGGACCAACACGACCAGAAAACGCAGGACATCACGGTGCTGCACACGGAATCTCTTCACCCCTGGATTATACTCGACCCTGGCGTGCCGACAAAGTGTCATCACACCGGTTGGCGGCCACGCGCCCTTCTTGTGAGAATCGCACCCACGCGTGATCTGTGTTATACTAATGCCCGTGCGGGGGACTTGGTTGGAATAGACCTCTGCTCAGGTACGAGGCGGCTCGACCAGATACAGCGCATGGCGGTTGGCCCGGTGGTGGTTGCGTGAGGCAAACTACCGTGGCGGCCGACCCGGCGGGAGTAGTGATTGATGCGGGTCTTGATCACCGGCGGCGCCGGTTTCTTGGGTATCGCGTTGGCCAACCGGTTGGT
>JAYRNS010000332.1:0-3862 GCA_041912075.1 Anaerolineae bacterium | reverse complement strand
GGACTCAGGCGTCGGCGAAGCCCTCCAGGTCCAGGCCCTCCACGAAATCGCGGAAAATCTCCAGCCCTTCCTCTTCTGCTTCTTCACCCCCGCTGCGAGCGTGTGCCGCTTGCTCGGTGGCGCCCTCCTGGACGTCCTGTTCGGGCAAGATGCCCGCCCGATCCATGACACTGTCATCGACATAAATCGGCACACGCGCCCGCACGGCCAGGGCAATCGCATCACTGGGTCGCGCATCGACTTCGAGCAGCTCACCGCTGGCATCGACCAAGATCAGTGCATAGAATGTCTCGTTCTGCAGATCACTGATGACCACGCGCTGGACCTGGGCACCCAGCGTCGTGATGAAGCGCATGAGCAGATCGTGGGTCATCGGGCGTGCTACTTCGACCCCCTGCAGCTGAATGGTGATCGCGTCTGCCTCGAACGGGCCGATCCAGATCGGCAGATACCGCTCGCCGTCGGTTTCTTTGAGGACGACGACGCGATGCTGCGACATCAGGCTGACGCGCACGCTGTCAATGGTTACCTCGATCATGCCAGGCCTCCCGCGGGATGGTAGATGATGTTGTTCCAGGATGAAGACGGGGAGGATTATACCACAGGGCGATAAGGGCTACAAACGTGTCCATTTTGGATTTGGGATTCTAGATTTTGGATTGACTGGTGCAGTGGGTGAGTTGTGCGGGCGCCCAGAAAGGGGGTGAATGACGGCTCGAGGCGCATGACAATACCGGACGAACCCAATTATTGGGCAATGCTGCTCTCAATGGTATAATCGGGGCGCTGTTCCGAATCTCTGCGCGCGGCGAATGTCGGGGCGGGGCGTTTGTTTGGCTAAGGCATCGTAAAAAGAATAACTTCCCGTGAATTGCTGTGAAATCCCATGAGATTGCAGGAAGTTATTCTTTTACGAGCCCTAAGTGGATGGTCGCACGCGGCACGACCGGCCCAAACACGCTCGATGTTCTGGCACCAGGTTGGGCATGAACCGAGGAAAACTACATTCACTGCTGCAAGCGCAGCTGGATACGGCCCCAGCGGATGCCGTTCTCCCGATTATCGTGCGCTTCGACGCCAGCCGTGGCTTGCGGCCGGCGCTTCAGCCAGGCCAGGGCGTGGTCGCCTGGCGTCACGAATACCGCCTCATGCCGGCCGTGGCTGTTGCGGCGACACCCGGCCAAATCCTCTCCTTACTCGACGATCCTGCGATCGACCGTATCTGGTATGACGTGCCGGTTCACGTCTGCCTCGATTATACCGTGCCCCTGGTCCAGGCCCCGCGGCTGTGGAGCTACGATTACACCGGACGCGGCGTGCGGGTCGCCATCCTCGACACTGGAATCGACCTGACCCACCCCGACTTGATGGGACGCATCGTCGAGACAGCGGTATTTGTCGGCGATGATGTGGTGACCGACCGGCACGGGCATGGCACGCACGTCGCCGGCATCATCGCGGGCAGCGGCAGCTTCAGCCAAGGGCGCTACACCGGCATGGCACCGGCGGCGCTGCTGTTGGCGGGCAAGGTCCTGGGGGACGACGGGCACGGCTGGTCGAGCGATGTGATGGCCGGCATCGACTGGGCGGTGTGGCACCGGGCGCACGTCATCAACCTGTCGCTGAGCAGCGAGCATTATGGGGATGGCAGTGACGCCCTGTCGCTCTTCTGTGATGCGGCGGTCCAGCAGGGTGTGGTCGTGTGCGTGGCGGCCGGCAACAATGGGCCTGATGCACTGACGATGGGCGCACCCGGCTGTGCCCGGCAGGTGATCACCATCGGCGCCAGCACCGATGCCGACGGGCTGGCCGAATTTTCGGCGCGCGGACCTACCGCGGACGGCCGGATCAAACCCGATCTGGTGTTTCCGGGTACGCTGGTCACCGCGGCACGCGCCCGCGGCACGCACATGGGGGCTACGCACGGCGACTACTACACCGAAGCTTCGGGTACGAGCATGGCAACGGCGCACTGTTCGGGGGCGGCGGCGCTGCTGCTCTCGGCCAACCCCAACCTGCTGGCAGTGGAGGTCAAGGCGCAGCTGTTGAGCGGTGCCAAGGAGTTGGGGCGCAATCCGAACTTGCAGGGTGCCGGTCGCGGGGACGTGTATGCCGCCTACCGCACAACCCAGGCCGAACCGCTGACCGCGCCGCGTAAGGAATACGGTCCACCGGCCAGTGCGGGTGACATACCCGTAGCGGCTGCGGCCGCCGGCGCAGAGACAGCTGGGGGTGTGCGTGACGAAACCAGTGTCGTGGCGCGCGGTGTCGTGTGGGCCGGCGTGGCCATGGGTGGGTTGGCGTTGTGTGTTTGCCTCCTCTTGGGCATGCTGTTTGGCCTGGATGCCGTATCACGTGCGTTGGAGACGTCAGGTGCGACGCCCACCCCGACGCCCGTGTTGGCCCTGTTGCTGCGCCAAAACTTCGACACACCCGACCCGGCCTGGCCGCAGGAAGAGAACCCCACCGAGCAGAAGGGATACGTCGAAGGCCGTTACTACCTGGTGGCACGTCAGCCCAACAGCATGGCGCGCCAGGCGTTGCCTGGCACCTATGCCAATTTTGCACTCGAAATGAGCGCCGGTCAGGTGGATGGCCCGATGGGCGGTGCGTATGGGGTGATCGTGCGCCAGCGCGACAGCAACAACTTCTACTATTTTGGCCTGAGTTCCGATGGACTGTTCAGCTTCACCCGCGTCGCCGGTGGCCAGGTGCAGGAAATCATCCCCTGGACGCCGTCGGATGCGATTCTCAAGCTCGGTTACCTGAACCGGGTGCGGGTGGAGGCGCGGGGCGAGCTATTCACGTTCACGGTGAACGGTGAGACGCTGGCCACGGTAGAAGATGCGACATTTGCCGATGGGCAGCTGCTGTTGTTTGCCGCATCGTTCGACCAGGGTGGGGTGCGGGCGGATTTTGATGATTTGGTGGTGTGGGGGATTGAGGAGTAGGAGGAGGGAGTACGGAGTAGGGGTTGGGGGATGGGTCTTGGGGGTCAGGGATCGACCACTCAGCCCCAGCGGACCCAGGAATTCCTCACGCAGCACGTCACCAGGATGGACAGGCGCCAGCTTGTCGGGTGTCATGCGTTTGACCTCAGCCTGGCGTTCAAACGCCAGGCTAATAGCTGAAGGCGGCTAAAGCCGGCTGGGTGGTGGACGGTCACCTGGCGTTCAAACTCCAGGTTAATAGCTAAAGCCGGCTACTCGATGAAAGCACCTGGCTCGCGAATGCCTTTGACCGGAATGTGGGCAATGGCCTCACCCTGGTGCCACGGTTCGGGTCCATCATCAAAATCATCCGTCGACTCCAAATCAGGACGGACATTGTTCTGTTGATGGTGCTCCTTCTGATTGCGCACATAGGCCACTACAATGTCCAACCCATTTTGTTCATAAGAAAACACGCCGTATCCGCGTTGCCAGGCAAACGCTGTCTTCAACGCCAAATTGCTATGATTCACATGATGCGCCGTCGCACCTTTGACATTACGTACGAACTCGGCCACGGCTAACCGGGGCGGTACGGATGCCACCAGGTGTGCATGATCCGCCACGCCACCGATGGCGTGCACGATGCAACCCAAGGCATGGGCTTTGCCAATCATATAGCCGTACACCAGCGGTTCAATGTTCGGCGTAATCAGCGGCCGTCGCTCACTGGTGGCCCACACAAAATGATAATAGATCCGCCAAAATGGCATCGTCCAAAATCCTTTCCATACACCTGACGCGTTCTCCCCAGTCCGCTTGAGCGGACTTGAGCTATAAGCCTGGCGTTTGAACGCCAGGCGGGCATGCACCACGTTCCCCCCCAGTCCGCTTGAGCGGACTTGAGCTATGAGCCTGGCGTTTGAACGCCT
>JAYRNS010000331.1:0-1752 GCA_041912075.1 Anaerolineae bacterium | reverse complement strand
TCTTCTTGCACGAAGAAGCCCCGGATCGACGAGACCGCCTGCAGGTCAGACACCACCACGGCTTCGATGGTCTGGGCGCTGCCGACGACCGGGCTGGTCAGACCGCTGCCCTGGATGTCGTGAATGGCGGTGGCAGGAGCGCCGCAGGCGCTGGCCACGGTGAAGCTCCAGACGTAAGTCTCGGCCATGTTGTTCGGCGTACCGTCCAGGTCGGTGACTTGATTGGCTGGGATGGTGACGCTGCAGAAGTCACCGGGCGCAAAGTCGGCGTGCGGCAGGGTGAACGTGGTTGGCCCGCCAGTCGGGGTGACGTTCTGCAAGCCGCTGGTGCAGTCGATGGCGATGGTTCCGCTGACCGACACCGGTTCGCTGAAGGTGACGGTAACGGGGGCATTGACCGGCACACCGGTTGCGTTGTTGACCGGTGTCGTGCTCACCACCGTGGGCGGCACGTCACCACCGCCGCAGGGGTTGAACGGCGAGGCCGTGTTGCGCGGTGTGGGTGCGCCGGCCGCGAAGTCGGCCGCGTTGTTGTCGGTGTCGGTGCAGCCGTTGGCCGCGCGCAGAACTGCATTGGTGTTGCTGGGGGCTGGCGTGGGGCCGGAACCCTCGAAACAATTGGCTGTGGCACCAAAGCCGACGAAGTCGATCACGCTGGCACCCAATGGGCAGGCACCGCTGAGGGCGGTCGTCACGTTGACCAGGGCAACCTTGCCGGCGGTCGCACTCATGGCAATTGCGCCGGTCGCATCAGGGGTGGGCAGCGGCGTCGTCCCGCCGGCACCCTGCGCTTCCTGGATCAGGTAATACTGTCCAGCTGCGATCGAGCCACTCAGGTTGGTCACCTGCCAGGATGTGCCTGTGGCGGAGGCATACTGCACGGAGTAGCCGGCCAGGCTGATGGTGGACGTGCCGGCGTTGAAGAGCTCGATGAAATCGTGGGTATAGGTGGCCCCACTGTTGCCACCGCCGCCGTAGACCTGGCTGATGCGCAGATCATTGGCGAGCGGAGCGGCGGTGTCGGGGATCGAGGCACTGGCGCTGGGTACGATCAGCGAGGCCAGGATGCCGAGGACGAGCAGCACGGAGAGAGAACCGCGCAGGGTACGCGACGTTCGAAGCATTGCGTGAATCCTCCTTGATTCTGCGATGTGTCCTTCGCCGCTACCTGGTGCCGGTGCCGGGCTGCTGTTCGGTGCCACGCTGACGGAGAAGTGGGCAGTTTCACCGAATACGTTCCCTGCACCGGCACGCGGCGCTGCGGCCGGACCGGATGGACCATCCACGCGGGCGGGTGATGTGTGCGTGGCTGGCTTTAGTATAACCTGTTTTCCAAAAAATTCCCAAGGCAGACCAACACACTTCTTCAGTAGGACGGGTTTGGGATCACGTCTGGGCAATTGCACGACGGATGTTTGACAACACGCAGGACATATTGTACAGTACATCTGTACAGGAATGCAACAAATGAGGTGTGTCGTGACGATTCAAACAACCTACACACAGGCGCGCGCCAAACTGGCTGCTCTGTGCGATGAAGTCACCGAAAACCGCGAGATCGTCGTCATCCAGCGACGCGGCGCCGAAGACGTCGCCCTGATTGCATCCGACGAACTGGCCAGCCTCTTGGAGACCCGCTACCTGCTGCAGTCGCCACGCAATGCTGAGCGGCTGCTGGCCGCGCTGGCCCGCGCCCAGCAGGGCACCGTTGCGGCGCAATCCGTCGATGAGCTGCGCACCGAGGTTGGCCTT
>JAYRNS010000330.1:0-3220 GCA_041912075.1 Anaerolineae bacterium | reverse complement strand
TGAATCACCGTGTGCGGTTTGCGCTATGTCCGATACTTGTCTACTTCCAGAGAGTGGTTCTCCGCGGACCATGCGCCGGCGGTTTCGTCCAACGCCACCAGCTGCATTTCTAGTGCCAGACGTGACTCCAGCACCTTGACCACGAATCGACTGCGCTGGCGGGTTGATTGCTGCTGTCAGGGCTTTTAAAGTGTCGCCAGTACCTCGCTGCCCCTTTCCCACCATGGCCGGAATACCTCCCATATCCACCCTCACTGCGAAGACCTAACGTGGAGATTCGAATAACTCCAACCAATCTGTAAGCGTATTGTCAGTGAATGTTTTCCCGGACATGGTATAATCTACCTGAGTTTGCGCCTCAGCCTGCGAAATATTTCCCATCCACCTCATCATCGCAGCCCTGATGGTTGATGCTGAGCTGACGCGACCATCGTGACGCCAATCGAACTGTCGGGTTATCCATCAGACGTTGCATATTACCTATGTCTTGCTCTCGCCGACGTTCGGCATGCACCAGTACACGGCTGATCTGGCCAACCGTATGGCCAAAGCCGGCCACCAGGTGCACCTGGTCACGACGTCTTTGGTGCCGCGGGATCGCTACAGCCCACAGGTGCAGATCGCAGCGCCCGTTAGCATCAAAAATACTGGGTTTGGTGCCCAAGGGCTGCGGATCGCCGACCTGCTAAACGTTTTGGCGACACCCGCCCTGCACCAAACCGACCTGGTCCACGTGACGGGCGTTCACCTGTGGAACGTTCCTCTCGTGTGGACCCTGCGCCGGCGCCGGCTGCCGGTGGTGCACACGCTGCACGATTTGGACCCGCACCACGGTGTACGTTTTGCCCGGCTGATTCGCCTGTGGAACCAGTTGATCGTGCGCTCAGCCACGCACATCCTCGTACACGGTGAACGCTATCGGGCCCAGCTGATCGCCAGCGGCCTGCCGCCGACCCAGGTGACGACGGTGCCCCTGTTGCATGGGTTCTGGGGCTATGGCCGGGGCGAACCGGCGGCTGACCCAGGGTGCAAAAACCTGGATCGATCGCCTGGCGCAGCAGACCAGCTGACTGCGCTGTTTTTTGGACGTATCGAACCTTATAAAGGTGTGGATATTCTGCTGTCAGCCTGGCGCCAGGCATGTGGTGCCGGCATGACCGGTCACCTGGTCATTGCTGGCCCCCTGGCAAAGGAGGTCGCGCTGCCGGCCCTGCCCGCAGGTGTCGATCTGTACAGCCGGCGGATCGACGATGCCGAAGCGCTGGACCTGTTTGGCACGAGTGACGTGGTGGTGCTGCCCTACCGCGATGCCACCCAGTCTGCCCTGATCGCGGCTGCCTATGCCTGCTGCCGGCCGGTCCTGGTCACGGAGACAGGTGCCCTGTCCGAGTACGTGGTCCCAGGCCAAACGGGTTGGGTGGTGCCGCCGGGCGATGTCGATGCCCTGGCCGCCGCCCTGCAGACTGCCCTGGCGGATCCCTCACGTCTCGTGCGCATGGGCAGGGTGGGTCGTGCCTGGTACGATTCGCAGCGCCTGGCCGAGTGGCAGGCATTGGCCGGCATGTACCAGGCGCTGATTTGAACATCTCATGGGAGATCGTTGGTATGGCGGAAGAGAGTTTCCCGATCTTTGATCCGGCGCGGCGGGCAATGCCGCTGGCCAGGGCACCATCCCGGCGCGGTCTGCGCGGGTTCAGCGTACGCCTCAATCCGTCCGAACGCAAGATCGTGCTGGCGGTCGTCGACGTTTTACTGCTGTGTGTCGCCCTGGTGATTGCGATCGAGACCCAAACAAACTGGCTGGGCTCACTCGGCGCCATCCTGGCCCCGTACAAGTGGTGGGTCACCCTGGGCCTGGTCTGGCTGCCGTTGGCCACGCTGCTCGAGGCGTACGACTTACCACGGATGTCAAGTGCCCCCAACAGTATTCTCAGCGCCACCGCAGCCGTGGTTCTGACGCTGCTCGTCTACTCGCTCATCCCCTGGCTTACACCGCCGCTGGCCTCGCGTGGTTTGCTGTTCATGAGCATTCTCATCGCCGTGGTTTTGATGGCGGTGTGGCGCGGCCTCTATGCCGTTTTGTTTGTCCAGCCAGCCTTTAGCGAGCGCGCCGTGGTGGTCGGTGCCGGCTGGGCCGGGGCCTATCTGGCCCGTACGCTGCAGGCGGTGCCGGCATTTGGCAACCCGTTCAATGGCACAGGGTACCGTATTCTCGGCTTTTTCGATGACGACCCGGCCAAACACCTGGAAGCATCCGTGGCCGGGCTGCCGATCCTGGGCGATTGCCAGAGCTTGCCAGATATGGCACGCCAGCTGGGGGCCGATGAGATCGTTCTGGCCATTACCCACCGTCATACGATGTCCACCGCCACCTTCGATGCGTTGATGGCGTGTCGCGAACAGGGTATTCGGATCACGACCATGCCCGCGCTCTACGAGCGGCTCTTGGGACGCGTGCCCGTCGAACACGTCGGGCGCGATCTGGGCGCGGTGTTACCCATTCACACCGGCCCGGTCGACCGATTCTATTGGGCCAGCAAACGTGCCATGGACGTGCTGCTCGGTATCGTTGGTCTGGTACCGCTGGCCTTGATCATCCCGCTCATCGCCCTGGGCAACCGGCTGACGAGCCCAGGCCCTCTGTTTTACCGACAGGAACGGGTGGGCAAAGGGGGACGGACGTTTCGGGTCATCAAGTTCCGTACCATGATCCCGAATGCCGAGCAAACGACAGGGGTCGTGTGGGCAGCCGAAGAAGACCCGCGCGTGACGCGGCTGGGCCGCTGGATGCGCAAGACACGCATCGACGAACTGCCCCAACTGGTCAACATCATCCGCGGCGAAATGAGTCTGGTCGGGCCACGACCGGAGCGGCCCGAATTCGTCGACCAGCTGGCCCGCGAGATTCCTTTCTACCGGGCACGCCACGCGGTGCGTCCCGGCTTGACCGGATGGGCGCAGGTCAGGTACGGCTATGGCAGCTCGGTGGCTGACACGCGGGTCAAGCTCGAATACGATCTCTATTACGTGCGGCACGCCGGTTTTTACCTGGAAGCGCTGATCTTGCTCAAGACGTTGGCCGTGGTGCTGCGGCTGCAGGGGCGCTAGGCAGCGCCGGGTGGCTCACGTTCTGTTTTTATGCCAGGTCTTGCCCTATCCGCTGGACGCTGGACCGAAGGTGCGTGCCTATTACATGCTGCGGCACCTCAGCCAGCGGCAC
>JAYRNS010000329.1:0-5330 GCA_041912075.1 Anaerolineae bacterium | reverse complement strand
CGGTTGGTGTGGCTGGTGGTGACCGGGTTCTTGTGGGGCGTGGGCTTGTGGGCCAAACTGCTCTTTTTGTGGGGCATCGTGGCTGTGGTTGGTGTGATGATCGTGATCGGGTTCGCACGCTGGTGGCGGCGTGGTCACCCACCGCTGCGCACGTCCGTCGACTGGCGCGCCAGCCTGTTGTCGTTGGCCGGTTTTGTCGTGGCCCTCTTCGTGGGCGCGGCACCCCTTCTGCTCTACAATGTTGAGACCCAGGGTACACTGCTCAGCATCTTTGGCAATCTGGGGACCTCCTACTACGGCGTCAGTAACACCGCGTTGGGTGCTAATCTGCTGGCGCGCCTCGAGCAGGTCGGTATTCTGCTGGCCGGTAACCACTTGTGGTACCTGGGTGAAGTCTATATCAACCCGCTGGCCGGTTGGGCATTGTTTGTGCTGTTGGGTGCGGTGGCGCTGCTTGGGTTTCAGCTCTATCTGCCGCTGCCCACCGTGGACACCGCGCCGGCACCCGACGCCGACATGCCGCTGCCACCGTGGCTGGCCGCTGCGGCACCGTTTGCACCCGCCGAAATTCGTCACCTGCTGGCAATCCTGCTGTTGGTGGTGCTCATAATCTTACAGAGCAGTTTCACTGTTTCCGGGCTCTTTGTGACGCATTTTTACCTGATCCTGCCATTTTTCCCGCTGTTGGGGGCGGCAGCCGCCAGCATCATCGCCCGCCATGGCCGTACGCCAGCCATCCTGGCCCTGGCCGTTCTGCTGGTGTGGGGCGCGGGTGATCTCTGGAACACGATTCGTTATCACCAGATCCTGGCCGTCAGCGGCGGTTATGCTGCCCACGCCGACACGTCTTACCGCCTGGCAGAATACCTGGCGACGCAGCAGATCACCGCACCGCTTGCCCTCGATTGGGGTATCGATGCGCCGATCGTGTATTTGTCGCAGGGGCGCGTGACACCGATCGAGGCGTTTGGGTACGATCGTATCGACCAGCCGGATGCGGGGTTCGCCAGCCGCCTGGCGCCGTTCGTCGCCGATCCAACGACGGTCTATCTTCTCCACACACCAGAATACACCGTATTTCAGGGCCGGCGCGAAGCGCTGCAGGCGCTGGCTGCCAGCTCGGGCCGGCACGTCGAGACCATGACCATTTTTGGCGAGCGCAGCGGCCGGCCGCTGGTCGAACTGGTTCGCCTGGTGCCTGATTGATTTGACAAAACGCCAGGGGTCGCTTAATCTTGACTCCAGTTACCGTTGCATTGATCGACGCCGCCGCAGCCAGACGGGTAACACACCCCACCGGTCTGCTTTCACCGGGAAGTGATCTCCATGATGCGCATCTCTGACTTTCCCCGCCCGCCCGATGACAACGGTCGCGGCGTCCACTGGTCGTCCATCATCTACCACCCTTCTGATAATCCAAGCGCGCGTGCCCTGGGAATGGCGGCGCCCGCGGTGCCGGCGCCGCGCATCTACCGGGAACCCGGCAGTGCGGGCACGCGGTCGGCCGGCGAAGCATCTCCCGACACCTGGCAGCTGCTGCCGGATGCTCCCTCGCGCGGTCAGCTCACGTTCTGGATCAACGAGCTTCAGGCCATGAAGATCAAGTGGGTCAAGCTGCTGGACGACGGCGGTGGCTCGTCGCGCGAGCTGTGCCGGCGCTTGCTGGAAGCTGGCATCATGCCGGTCGTACGCCTGTACAAAGAACGTCCCAATCCAGACGGTGTCGGCGGGCGCGAATACAACACGGTGAGCATGCTGGTGCAGGTCGGCGTGCGTTATTTCGAGACCAACAACGAGCCTGATCTGCCCGCCGAATGGCGCGATAACTATATGCCCGACAACTGGCTGGACATCGTGATCGACAATTTCATCCGCGATGCCGATCAGATTCTCGGTCGCGGTGGTCTTCCCGCCCTGCCGGCCATGGGACCCGGCAGCCGTGACAACCCCATTTCCAAAGTCGTGGCGCGCGGCCGGCGCGATCTGTTCGAGCGCGGGGCCTGGGTGGCCATCCACAACTACACGCTCAACCACCCGCTCGACTACCCCGACGACCCCGTCAACCAGACAGGGACGCCGCTGACGCAGACGGAATACGACCGTTATGGCACCTGGTCGTGGGACTATCGCTCGTTGGAGCACATCAACCAGCTGCGGCGCGAACGCAAGAATCCCGGCAGCACCGTGTACGACGACCCGAACTGTTTCCGTGGTTACGAAGCGGCCGGCCGGATGATGCACGAAGCCCTCGGTTTTTATGTGCCCGTGATCAGCACCGAGGGTGGACCGGTCGTCGGCTGGGGTGACGATCTGCGTTACAACAAGTTAGTGCCCGACCAGCAGATGGCCATGCAGCTCGAAATCGTACGCCGCATGCAGAACAACCAGGTGCCGGAGTGGTATTTCAGCATGTGCACCTGGCTGATCGCGGCTCGCGCCCTGGGCGATTGGAACCCCACCTGGGAACAGATGGGATGGTACACCAATGCCTGGGACGAGCGCTTCGGGCTCAACGGCCAGCTGCCGGTCGTCGACGCACTCAAGGCGCTGCCCAGCACGAGCCGGCTGGCGCCAATCGGCACAGCAGTGCTGCAAGGTCAGCTGCGCCGGTCGGGTGGGGCGGCGGTCGGCAGCGTGCGCCTGGTGTTGGCCATGGCCGGGGGTGGTAGTTATGCGCTTACCAGCGATCCTGGCGGTGTATTTCGTTTTTCGCAGCTGCCCGCCGGCACCTACGAGCTGAGCGTGGTCGATGCCGGTGCCGTGGCCAGCGGCGTGACGCTGGCTGACGGTGAGACCAAAACCCTGGACGTGGTGCTGACTGGGGCGGCCAATGCATCCCGAGTGCAGGGCCAGGTGTTGAATCACGACGGCACACCCAAAGTAGGTGCCAGCGTCGATTTGTTGGCTGTGTCGGGTACGGCACAGAATGTCGTGCGTCAGCTGGTGGCGGGTGCAGAAGGCCGTTTTAGCTTTGCCTCACTGTCTCCAGGTACCTACCGCGTCCGTGTCCAGGACACGACGTCGCCCGCGCTCGAGCTTGACGGTTGGAGCACTACCATGACCAATCTCCAGCTCCCTGCTCCCACCGGTCTACACTATGCGGTGGTCAACGAGCAGGCAGCAGCCTCCGCTACCCGGCGCATCTTTGGTCGCGTGACCGATGCGCAGGGAACTGGCTTGAACCAGATCAATATCCAGATGTCGTGGGCCAATCCAGAGCCGGGTACGGTGTTTCCCACCCGGTTGACCGGTCACGATCCCGCCAAACCAGCCGGATCGTACGAATTTCTGGCCTCGGCCGGCGAGTTTCGGGTGCAGGTGGTACAGGGTGACTGGCCCAGCGAAGTCAGCTCACCGCTCAACACATCGGCGGTCAGCGGCCAGGCGGGCAGCTCGTTTGCCTGGCAGGTGGATTTCCAGCTCGTGGCCGAGCGCACCAATCAGAGCGTGGTCAGCGGCCGCGTGACCAACGCCCCCGCCGGCACCGTGATCGCGTTGAGCGCCAGCTCGCTCAGTGATGGCCCGCACCGCCAGATACTGCCCCCCACGGGTGATTTCCGTTTCGCGCAGCTGCCGGCCGGCAGCGATTACGTGTTGACGATCGAGGAGATCGCGCGCATCGGTGGACCTTTCGCCCTCGACGGCAGCAACCAGGTGACACGCAGTATGGCACTGACCGCTGAGCTGGCCGGCTCGGTCAACGGCGGCACCGCCGGCCTGGTCGTGACACTCGCTCGCGTCAGCCCGCTGGGTTGGCAGCGTACGGCCAACCTGGGTGCGGACAGCCGTTACGTTTTTGCTGGTCTGCCACCGGGTCGCTACCAGGTGCGTGTGGCCGAACAGACCAGCGCCGATATTGTGCTGGCCGAAGCGCAGCGCAAAGAAGTGCCACTGTTCAACCTGGTGACCACGACAACGGCCAACATGGAGGGACACGTCGTCGATTCGAATGGCCAGGCCCAGGCGACCGTCGACGTGTTTCTCAATCTGGGTGGTGAGATCATTGCCCAGACCGAGACTGACGCGGCGGGCAGCTTCAAGTTCAGCGATCTCCAGCCGGCCACCTATCAACTGTTCCTCCCCGACTTCAATCTCAACCAGGCGATCACCCTGACCGCGGGCCAGGACCTGTCGCTGGTGCTGACCGTGCCCGCGCCACCCAGCCAGGGCAAAGTGTTGTCCCAGTATGTTGTCCTGCCGCAGGTAACGGGTCAGGACATCGCCGTGCAGCAGGTTCTGTTGCGGATCATTGGTGATTATCTGATTTCGCAGCCGCAGGCCACGATGGGTTATTCCCTGACCGAAGCAATCCGCGCCGAACACGTGGTTTTGCTCGGCGCTGAGGATGTCTTTCCGGCACAAGTTCAACAGCAGCTTGCGGCCGCCGGCTGCACCGTGGAACGCATCGTGGGTGACCTGTACGCCGTCACGGCACAGTTGGGAGGGTGAGATGAACGATGCAGGTGCCTACGGCGTCACCGTCGAGACACAAACGCTCCCTGCAGGCACGCTCTACTGGAAGGCTGTGCGTGTGCACCATCTGCTGCCGGCGGAGAACAACGGCAACCATCACATCTACATCGATCTGCTCGATGAAACCGGGCGGCGCATCATGGGTACCCAGGTGCGGGTGACGTGGCCTGGCGGCGAGGAAATCGTGACGATCGACAAACCCGCCGGTGAGCCGGGCGGCAATTTCCCCATGTGGAAACACCAGGTGTGCGCAGTGGTGGCCATGGGCGTGACTGGGTCGAACCTGCCCAGCGAGCGTGTGACCGGCTTGCACACCACACATCCCGATGAACCACCGGGCAACACCTTGTTCCATCACAGTTTTGCGATCGACTATCAACGCACCGCAGCGAATAACGATCCAGTTCCGCCAGGTGAAAAACCGCTGGCGCACGTTGTCTTGGTGGCATCCGCCGAAAGTGCCGCTGGCCAGGTCGACTGGCAGCTGGCACTGCCCTACGTGCAGGCGTTTGGCCTGACCATTGGCACCCAGCCCGACACCGCCCGCCTGGCACGACGGGTCACGATTATCGGCAGCTCACCCAACGGTGTCTCGCGCGAGGTCGAGCAGAATCTGGTCGCGGCCGGCTGCCAGGTCGAACGGGTGGGGGGCACGCCGGCAGAGGTCATGCGCGTGCTGGGGGAGCGGATTGCGCGAGGGGAGGCGTGAGGGCGTGAGGGCGTGAAGACGTGAGATGTGAGACGTGAAGACGTGAGGGCGTGAAGACGTGAGGCGTGAGACGTGAAGACGTGAGGCGTGAGGGCGTGAAGACGTGAGGACGTGAAGACGTGAGGGCATCAAGACGTGAGGCGTGAGG
>JAYRNS010000328.1:0-2702 GCA_041912075.1 Anaerolineae bacterium | reverse complement strand
GATGGCTATCAAAAGAGCAGAGGTGAAGCGCTGCGCATCGTCAGCGGCGCCACCAGTGGCGGTGCCGCGCTGGTGGTGCGACCGGATGCCAACATCCGCTCGGCGGCCGACCTGGCTGGCAAGAAGATCGCGACCCCGCAGATGGGCAATACCCAGGACATTGCCCTGCGCACTTACCTGATGACAAACGGCCTGCAGTCCATCGAAAAGGGCGGTACGGTCCAGGTGATACCGGTCGATAACCCGGCCATTCTCGATTTATTTCGGCAGGGTCGCATCGACGGCGCCTGGGTGCCCGAGCCGTGGGCCACGCGGTTGGTCGTGGAAGGGGGTGGCTCGGTTTTTCTGGACGAACGTGACCTGTGGCCAGACAGTGAATTTGTCACGGCCAACGTCATCGTGCGCACGCCCTTCTTAGAGGCTCACCCTGACCTGGTGAAGGCCTGGCTGGAGGCGCACGTCGCGATCACGCAGTGGGCCAATGCGAACCCGGATCAGGCCAAGACGCTGGTCAACGCCGAAATCAAACGCTTGACGGGTAAGGCGTTACCGGAGGAAGTCATCGACGGTGCCTGGTCCCATCTGCGCCTGACCTATGACCCGATTGCGACATCGCTGATCACGAGTGCCGAACACGCCCACACCGCCGGATTTCTCGACGAAGCGCCCGACTTGCGCAACCTCTATGATATGCGCTTGTTGAACAGCGTCCTACAAGCCAGGAACCTGCCGATCGTGACCAACGGCTGAATGCTGGCTGGCCGGCCGCTGGCGTCCGGTCTGCCGGTGACGAACCAACCGTGCCCCTGACCTATGTCATAGTGGGGCGACAAACACGCTTGTATAATGAGACCCATATCGGCTGCCGGCGTCAGGTGGTCGGTGATGACGTTTGCGCAATGAAGCGATCAACAAGGAGGTTCCATCCATGCCCGTGAACAAGGTCAAACCCGTACCCAGTGATCTCGCCATCGCCCAGGCCGCACAGTTGCGCCCGATCACCGAGGTTGCCGAACACATTGGGCTGACCATCGATGACATCGATGTGTATGGTAAGTACAAGGCCAAGGTGCACCTGGATGTGCTGCAGGATGCACGATTCAAGGATCGCCCGAATGGCCACTACGTCGATGTGACCGCCATCACGCCCACGCCGCTCGGTGAAGGCAAAACGACGACGACTGTCGGTCTGACACAGGCCCTGGGGCTGCTGGGCAAACGTGCCATCACCTGTATTCGCCAGCCATCGATGGGACCCACGTTTGGTATCAAAGGCGGTGCGGCCGGTGGTGGTTACTCGCAGATTGTACCGATGGAGGATTTCAACCTCCACCTCACGGGCGATATCCACGCCGTCGCCGCAGCCAACAACCTGCTGGCGGCGGCCATCGACGCGCGTATCCTCCACGAAGACAACTACGACGACGCCAAACTGACGGCCATGGGCCTGCACCGGCTCGACATCGATCCCTATTCGATCACCTGGCAGCGAGTGGTGGACATGAACGACCGTGCCCTCCGTTCCATTATCGTCGGTCTCGGTGACAAGGCCGATGGCCGGCCGCGCGAGACCGGGTTTGACATCGCCGTTGCCTCGGAAGTCATGGCCATCCTGGCGTTGACCACCGGGTTGAAGGACATGCGCGCCCGCCTGGGCCGCATGGTCGTGGGTTACGGCCGCAGCGGCATGCCGATCACAGCGGACGATCTGGGGGCGGGTGGTGCCATGACTGTGATCATGCGCGATGCCATCATGCCCAACTTGATGCAGACCCTGGAGGGACAGCCAGCCTTTGTCCATGCCGGCCCCTTTGCCAACATTGCCCACGGCAACTCGTCGATCCTGGCCGACCGGATTGCCCTCAAGTTGGGCGATTACGTCGTGACCGAGTCGGGTTTTGGCGCCGACATCGGCATGGAAAAGTTCATGGACATCAAGTGCCGCTATTCGGGTCTGCGCCCGTCGGCCGTCGTTTTGGTGGCGACCATTCGTGCGCTCAAGATGCACGGCGGTGGACCAAAGGTCGTCGCCGGACGGCCGCTGGACAAGGCCTACACGGAAGAGAACCTGCCCCTGCTGGAAAGAGGGGTGGCCAACATGCAGCACTGCATCGAGATTGCCCGTCTGTTTCACGTCCCCGTGGTGGTGGCAATCAACCGCTTCAGCCACGACACCGAGGCCGAAATCAAACTGGTCAAAGAGGCTGCCTTGGCGGCCGGTGCGGCGGGTGCCGTGATGAGCGACCACTGGGCAGAGGGGGGTGAAGGGGCGTTAGCGCTGGCCGAAGCAGTCATTGCCGCGTGCGAAGACGCACAGCCGGACGCATTCGAATTTCTCTATCCGCTCGAATGGTCACTCAAACAGAAGATCGAAACGATCGCAACCAGGGTCTATGGTGCCGCCGATGTGGCGTATGATCCCAAGGCCGAGCAGCAGCTGAAAGCCTACGAAGTGGCCGGCTTCGACAAGCTGCCGATCTGTATGGCCAAAACCCACCTCTCGCTGTCGCACGAGCCTTCCTGGAAGGGTGTGCCAACCGGTTACACCCTGCCGATCCGAGAGGTACGCGCCTCCGTTGGCGCCGGATTCATCTATCCATTATGTGGCGAGATGCGCACGATGCCCGGTCTGCCCTCCAAACCGGCGTTCATGAACGTCGATCTGGACGAGCAAGGACGGGTCGTAGGATTGTTCTGAGGGT
>JAYRNS010000327.1:0-13884 GCA_041912075.1 Anaerolineae bacterium | reverse complement strand
TGGCCTGTATACGCTGCGTCTGAGTGTTGCTGAAAACAGCGGCAACGTGCGCAGCGCGGCGGTCCAGGTGACAGTGGACAATGCGCCACCGTCTATCGCCATCGAACATCCGCGTGAGGGCAAAGTCTACGTGATGGAAGACGACGAATGGATCAGCATCACCGCCAATGCGCGTGACAACTGGTCGATGGATCGTGTTGATTTCTATCTCGACGGCAACAAAGTCGCCAGCAGTACGGTGGCGCCCTACAACGGCAAGTGGACCATCGTGATGCGCAATCCTAAGGCGAATGAAACCGACCCGGAATATACTGAAGAACACCAAATCTACGTGGAAGCGTTCGATTCGGCCGGAAATTCGGCCAAATCGGACACCGTCAAAGTGAAAGTGAAATCCAAGGGGAAGCCGTAGATGGATGAATGCGGCATCTCGTCAACCAGACAGGCCAGTGCGAAGGAGAATGCGTGACCAGGTTTGCCTACTTCCACGGTGAGATCGTGCCAATCGAACAGGCCAAAGTCAGCGTGATGACCCATGCCCTGCATTACGGGACCGCTTGTTTTGCTGGTATTCGTGGTTACTGGAATGCCGATCGTGGGAATCTCTACATCTTCCGCATCGAGGATCATTTTCGCCGCTTCCTGGCATCCAGCCGGATGCTGTTGATGGATCTGCCGTATTCGGTGGCCGATCTGGTTCGTATCACGGTCGACCTGCTGCAGCGCGAAGGGTACCGTGAAGATTGTTACATCCGTCCGTTGGCCTACAAATCGACCGCGGCCATCGGGGTCCGTTTGCACAACCTGGATGATGCCGTCACGATCTTCAGCATCCCCTTTGGCAAGTACATCGAGTCGGAGACAGGAGCCGCGGCCGGCACGTCAACCTGGCGCCGCGTGGACGACGTGGCGATCCCCGCGCGCAGCAAACTTTCAGGCGCATACGTCAACTCGGCCTTGAGCAAGAGTGAAGCAATGGCCAATGGTTTCGACGAGGCGATTGTGCTCAACCAGGATGGCCATGTCTCCGAGGGGAGTGCCGAAAACATCCTGTTGGTGCGCGATGGCCAGCTGATTTCCCCGCCGGTCACGGCCAACATCCTCGAAGGCATCACCCGGCGTACGATTTTTGAGCTGGCACAGCGTGAAATGGGTCTGCCGGTCGTTGAGCGTGACGTCGACCGGTCGGAGCTGTATGTGGCCGACGAGGTGATATTCTGCGGGACTGGGGTGCAGATCGTGGCCGTGACCAGTATCGACCGGCGCCCGGTGGGGACGGGAGAGATGGGACCGGTAGCGGGTGAACTGCGGCGCCTCTATTTCGAAGCCGTGCGTGGCAATCTGGCCCAGTACCGCCACTGGTGCACCCCGGTGTATCACGAGGGGCTATGACATTCAAGTCCGCCGTGGCGGTCGATGGTTGGCGCGGCGCCGCGGTCTGTGGCGGCATCGTGCTGCTCATCTTCCTGCTGTTGGCCTGGCTGACCAGTCGACCTGTCTCCGGTTTGTCGTTCGTGTTAGCCCTGCTCATTCTGACCGCCATTCCGCTGCTGGTCTATTTTGGCTTTCGCACCCTGAGCAGCCTGCTGATGGAGTATTGGGTCGATCGTGACGGCGTGATTGTGGTGTGGGGGCCGATGCGCGAGATTATTCCCATCGGCGCGATCGAGCGTATCCAACGCGGCGGTTTCGAAAGCCTGCGTGGGCGTTGGTGGGAATGGCCCAATCCGTATCTAACAGAAGGTTACGCCGCTGACCTCGGACCGGTCCACGCGCTGGCCACGCGCCCGGCTGCGGAACAGGTGGTGCTGGTGACGAACCAGGCGGCGTATGCTTTGTCACCGCGCGCACCAGATGACTTCATTGCGGCCCTGCAGGCGCGACACAAGTTAGGACCGGCGCGGCTGCTCCAGCCGGAACGCCGCTGGCCATCCCCCTGGCAGTGGGCTATCTGGCGTGATCGTCTCGCCCTGGCGTTGTTGGGTCTGGCCGCGCTGGTGAATCTGGTATTGTTTGGGTATCTTTGCTTTCGTTATCCACAACTGCCGGCCAATCTGCCGCTGCATTTCGATGCCCAGGGACAGCCCGATCGCTACGGGTCGCCGGCATCGTTGTTCGTTTTGCCTTTGATCGGCCTGGGTGCTATCGTGATCAACGGTCTGTGGGGCGCGGCGCTCTACCCGCGGCGCCGTACCGCGGCGTATTTGTTGTGGGGCGGCGCCCTGGTCGTCCAGTTTTTGGTCGCCGTCGCCCTGATCAACCTGGTGCGCGGGTCCTAGCCCCTGGCGCCAGACCGGTTCCAGGGTGAAACCCGCGCACGTCCCGCGCATCGACGCGTAGATTCCACCTGCGAAACGGTGTAGACCTAAACTGATCGCAGAGTGAGAATGTCGGTCAGCGGTGCGTCAGGTAGCTACAGAACGGCAAATTCACACAATTCCACCTTGCGATCAGTTTAGAATGAAAGTGCTTTGATGTCATCCGAGTCCACGCAGCCAACTCAACCCGTCCCGACAGAAGCTGCAGCCGAACCCTATCTTTCGATCGTCATCCCAGCCTACAACGAAGAGCATCGACTACCACTCTCTTTACAGAAGATCGATGAGTTCTTGCGTAAGCAGCCCTATACTGCTGAAGTCGTTGTGGTCGAAAATGGCAGCACCGATCGCACGAGCGAGTTGGTGGAGGCGTTTCAGACGACGCATCCCTACGTACAGCTGCTGCACTCCGCCAAAGGCAAAGGTTCGGCGGTGCAGACGGGCATGCTGGCCGGACAAGGTCAGTGTCTGCTGATCTGTGACGCTGACCTGGCCATGCCGATCGACGAAGTCAACAAGATGCTGCCGGTGCTGCAAGATGGTTACGACGTTGTGATTGCGAGTCGTGAGGGTGAAGGCGCCAGACGCTTTGGTGAGCCATACTACCGGCACCTGATGGGGCGTGTGTTCAACCTGGTTGTGCGCATCCTCGCGATTCCCGGTTTGCAGGACACGCAGTGTGGCTTCAAAATGTTCCGGCGCACGGCGGCCCAGGATGTGTTTGCGCGCCAGACGATGACCGGTTGGGCGTTCGACGTCGAAGTCCTGGCCATTGCGCTGCGCCGCGGCTATCAGGTGACAGAGGTACCCATCCACTGGTACTTCATGAGCGACAGCAAAATCAGCCCGGTGCGCGATACGTTTACCATGGTCAGCGAGGTCATCAAAATCCGTGGCAATGTGCGTCGCGGGCTGTACGATGGCGTATGACAGTTTCAGCCACCTGCCTGCCAACAGAGTTGCCAACTCTCGCAGAGTTGGCAACTCTGTTGGTACCGCATCAGGGAGTTCAGAATGGACGCGGATACGGGCATGCTGCATTTTGTCCATGCCCACGTCGTGCACAACCCGGCGGCGGGCCTTTCCGCCGCGTTCGATGCCGGCCATGTGGTGCAGCAACACCTGACCACTATTGCCGACCAGGTCACCCTGGGTCAGGATGCGCATCGATCGGGGGTGGTGACCGGTGTGCGGTCCGCGCTGGCACAGGGTGCTGATTTGTGTGTGGCAGTGGGCGGGGACGGAACCGTTTCCTGGGTGGCGGATGCCCTGGCCCAAACCGAGGTTCCCCTGGCGATCGTCCCCACGGGCACCGGTAACGTGCTGGCGCGGGAGTTGGGCATACCCCTCGAGATACATGCGGCCCTACGTCTTGTGAGCGGCAGCCATGCCGTGCGCCGCATCGATACCATACGGGTTGGCGATGCCTATTACGTGTTGAATGTCAGCACCGGGATCAGCGCCCAGTTGATGCGTGCAACATCGCCCGCACACAAGCGACGGCTGGGCATGCTGGCCTATCTGCTGACCGCGGTGCAGCAGCTCAGCGGTGTCAAGCTGCGACGTTTCACCGTTTTCGTCAATGGCCGGCGCATCCGTGTGCGTGCCTCCGAAGTCGCGGTGGTCAATGCCAGTACGATTGGTCTGCAGCTGTTTCGCTGGGCACCGGATATTCGGGTAGACGATGGCCAGTTGGAGTTGTGCATCCTGCGGGCCTCGACCGCATTCGATCTGATACGCGTCTTATTCAACGTGTTGGGCGGCCGGCAGCGGCGTGACCCTGCCCTACGTATCATTCCGATCACCGGCAGCGCCACCATTTTGCCGCGACACGACGTGCCCGTACAGGCCGACGGCGACATTATTAGCTGGTCACCGGTGCACGTCGAGCTGGCGCCGCAGTCGTTGAGGGTTATCGTGCCGCCGCCGAGTGTGAGCTGATCGTGTATCACGTCTCGCTGACACAGCATCTGTGGGACCTCAAACAGGATTTGATCCGGTCGCTCAACCACAGCGGCGACATTGGCGGGTCATAGGTCGCCGTCAGCGTCGCAAAAACGATACTGGTGTGCGCGGTCGCATTGCTGGCAGGCGCTCAGTCATCAGGCGGCAGATCGAGAAACCGTGTCAACTCCTGGAAGAGATTGCGCAGCTCATCGGGCACCAGCTCGTGACGGACTTCGCGGCCTTTTTGCGTCGAACGAATGAAACCCGCTGCGCGCAGGATTTTTGCATGAATGCTGACGGTGGGTCGAGCCAGCTGCAGGAAATCGGCGACTTCGGTGTTGATCATGCCAAAATTACGAATCAACCGCAAGATGATCAGGCGTGTTGGATCGGATAAGGCACTGATCTGGCTGGCCAGGCGGCCGGCGGACGCATAAAACCCCGCATACAGACCGCCCGGTTCGGCAAAACTCAAAGCGACCGTACCGGGAAGCAGAGCCCAGTGATCGGCAAGACCGAAGGGTTCCACCCAGAAGAACACGCGCAGATCGCCGCGCGCGACGGCTGTGCGCAGCTCGGGATAGCGCAGAAGTGGGTTCTGAGCCGGTAGCCATGCGACGTCCGGCGCGTGATCCAGGCTGCTGGCCGCACCCAGGACTTGAATGGCCTGCTGCATGGCCAGTTCGACCGCGTGCGCCCGACTGGCACGCCATGGCCGGTAGACTTCGTAGTAGAAGCGGTCGATCCAGTGCCAGAACCGTGCGTGCAAATCCCCGTCGTACAAGATGCGCACCACGTGTTCCAGGTCACGTGTGGTGTGGCGAACCGGCAAGCTGGCACTGTCCACATCGAAACCAATCGCCTGGTAGAGCCGCGCCGTGAGACGTGTGACCAGGTCGACCAACTGGTCGGCTGTGGCAAGGTTGGCGTTGGCCACCTCGCCGTATGCCGCGGCGAGCGGTGCAACGGCGGCCAGCGCCGACGTGGTGGTCAGCGTGCGCACCGCCAGTGTGACCCGTGCATAGTCATCTTCATACAGCACACCCGCCCAAGGCGCCGCTTCGCTGACTAAACTAACGGGCGTGTGGTCTCCGTCCAGGAAGGTGGCACTTTCGGCTCGCCAATCGGCGGGTGCAGCGTGCCACAGTGCCGCCAGTTCATCGGGTAACTCGTCGGGGGTGAGACTGCCCGTAACCAGAGTCAAGGCGGTATCCAATTCCCAGGCGATCGACTGGCCAACGCTCCAGCCAGTAGTCGCCGCAGCAAGCGTGTCGGCAGGCATGTGCTTACTCCAGTGACGGTTGTTGGTGGGTGGTGGTGTGCTGTGGGGTGGGTACGCCACGGCCAGCGGTCAGCCAGCCGTAGAGGACGACGCCCATGAGAGCCAGAAACGACAGGCCAAAATAGGCCCCATAATTCAACACCGCCGGCACCAACAGCGGTGTGATCACAATCCCGGCCAGCTGCCCGGCGATGACCGTGCTCTGGAAAAGACCGCTGACGCGTCCCAGAACGGCCGCCGGTGTCAGCAGCTGGAGCAGCGTGCCGATTTGTATGGCGAGTAACCCATTGCCAATACCGCCGACGAAGGCAAACAGAGCTACCAAGGTCCGCGCCTGGGTCGGGCTACCTTGCCACGTGACAAGCCACAAGCTGGCAGGGATCAACCCCAACAGGAAGAGCCCCAGCAGGATGTCCCGCCACTGATTGACCTGACCCTTGCGCAGCATCAGCACGATACTCACGCCCACTGTACCCAACCCGACCAGACCGATCACGAGACCAAAGAAACTCTCGTCACTGCCCAGTACGTCACGGATGAAGACCGGGGCCAGAATATCGAAGCCAATGATCACGAAGATGCTCAGGAACATCGTCGTAAAGAGCAGCCTTAGCTGGGGCGATTGACGCAGCACGGCCGCCGCGGTCGACCCTGGATGGTCAGCCGGCTCAGGCGTTGTCGCATCCGGCGTGGCACGCCGTTGGGGTGGCAGTGCCGGCAGACGGGACAGAATCAAAGCGGCCAGGGCAAACGACACCACATCCAGCACGATCGCCGTGTGCGGATTCACCCAGCTGAGCAGCGCACCGGCCAGGATGGGGGCGCCGATCTTGACCAGGCCGGCCAGCTGCTGCAGGAAAGCGTTGGCCTGGGTCAGCCGGTCGCGCCCGACGATGTCAGGCACGGCGGCCTGGCGTGCGGGTGCCATCACCGACATCGATACCGCCTGCAGCGCCAGCAGCAGATAGACCAGTACCAGCTGCTCGGTAAAAATGATCCCGGCCACGCACAAACCAGAACCGAGCTCGCTTACGATCATCAGCCGTTTGCGGTCGACGCGATCGACCAGCCAACCCGCATACGGGCTGACCAGTAGGGTTGGCAGCAGACCAGCCAGGAAGATGGCGCTGCTTTGGGCGATCGTACCATCGCCACGAAACACCACCAGTGCAAACACCGCCATCATGGTAATCCAGTTGCCAATGCCACTCACCGACTCGGCAACCCCCAGGATCAGGAGTGATCGATTACGCACCAACAGCTGCCCCATGTAACCCTCCTCGATCATAATGCGTAGTCAAATAACTACGCATAACGTATTATAACTTAACTACATAGCCTTGTCAAGTATCTGTTTCATCTCCTTTGGGCAGTGTGGTAAAATCGGCAATATGGCTATTTACTTGCGCCGCTTCTACCAACGGCTGCTGCCAGCCCCGGCGCCGCCAACACCACCGGACTTTCACCATCTGTACGCGGACATCTTCTGGTATGGCCTGTTGGCCGGCAGTGCGGTTGCCTTTCTGTCGATCTACGCAGCCCGTATCGGGGCGACCAGCTTTCAGATCGGGTTGTTGTCGGCCGGGCCGGCCATCGTCAACCTCATGTTTTCGTTACCTGCCGGTCGGTGGCTGGAAGCGCGATCCACTATTCGCCTGACGTTCCTGTCGTCGATCTGGCATCGGGCGGCGTACGTGGCCTTTGTGTTCTTGCCCGTTCTGCTGCCAGCTGCCGCGCAGGCCTGGGTCCTGCCGCTCGTCGTCGTGCTGATGTCGATCCCCGGTACACTGCTGGCAATCGGTTTCAACGCGATGTTCGCCGACGTCGTGCCACCGGATGCGCGAGCGCTGGTGGTGGGCCGGCGCAACATGCTGTTTGCCGTCAGCGCCACCCTGACCGCACTGCTGGCTGGGCTGATTCTGGACAATGTCGTTTTTCCGCTCAATTATCAGATCGTTTTTCTGGCCGGCGTGGTGGGGGCGGCGATGAGCTCCTACCACCTGGGGCGTATTCGCGGTCGTGGGTTGTCGCCGCCGCGTGTCGGACGACCGATTGGCGATGCCGCTCGTCCTGGGACGCTGCGCGTCAGCGACGCATCGAGCGGGGGTGTCGGCCTGCGTTTTTTGACGCGCCGCCAGGGCAGACCGCTGCTGCGCCTCGATCTGCTCCGTGGGCCATTTGGCCCGTTTTTGCTGGCTTACCTGGCTTTCTACGTGGCGCAGAACGTGCCGATTCCGTTGTTTCCGGTGTTTTGGGTCAATACACTGCATTTGCCGGATGGCGCCATCAGTCTCAACAGCGCCATGTTCAACGTGACGCTGCTCGTAGGGTCGAGTTTCCTCGCGCGTATCAGTACACGGTTGGGTCATCACCGGGTGCAGTTTGTGGGAGCACTATTGTACGGCACCTACCCACTGCTCAACGGTCTGGCACAGAGTGTGGTGCTGGTATCGCTGGCATCGATCTTAGGTGGTGCGATTTGGTCGCTCACCAACGGCGGGATGGTCAACCGGCTGATGGAACGCGTGCCCGAGAACGACCGGCCGGCGCACATGGCCCTGCAGAACCTGGTGTTGAACCTGGGTGTGTTGGTTGGAGCGCTGTTGGGGCCGGCATTGAGCCAGTGGATTGGGATACGCGAGGCGTTGGTTGCCGCCGGTCTGCTGCGTTTCGCCGCCGCGCTGCTGCTGCGGCGATGGGGGTGACATAGGGGTGTTTGCCGGGCTACCCGATTTGTGGTCGACAATAAATAACCGGCACACGGCGTCCGGATCTGGGGGGCCGGGACGCCTTGTGCCACGAGTAGTCAAACAGGGTCAGCCCGTGAGGCCGATAGACGTACGGGCTGCGTGATGGTGTAGAACTCTCAGTCTACTTGTCCGCTGGCGATAACTCGGCTGTACCAGTGGCCGCTGTCCTTGATGATGCGCACCTGGGTATCGTAATCGACATGGATGATGCCAAAACGTTTGCTATAACCATGCGCCCATTCGAAATTGTCCGTCAGTGACCAGACAAAATAACCGCGCACATCGACGCCGTCCGTCATGGCGGCGTGCAGGGCGTGCAGGTGGTCGCGCACGTACGCCAGGCGTCGGGCGTCCGGTACACGCCCGTCAGCCGTGACCGTGTCGCGGTAGGCGGCACCGTTTTCGGTGATGTACAGCGGCGGCAGTTGGTACTCGCGGTGCAGACGCTGCAGCAGATGGATCAAACCCTGCGGGTACACTTCCCAGCCCATTTCGGTGTGTTCGGCACCAGGGACCAGCGTGGGGCCACCGAGCGCAATGGGTTGATAATAGTTGATACCCATGAAATCGAGAGGTTGGGAAATGGTGACAAAGTCGTGGGTCTCAAGTGCCGGTGCCAGCCCACCATAGGCGGCCAGCGCCTCCGCCGGGTAGGCGCCACGATACAAAGGGTCCAGGAACCAGGCACAATTGCGCTGCCACGTGGGCTCGACCTCCGCCTGTGCTTGCTCGTTGTCCCCCACCACTTCGACGGGCCACAGATTGAGCACAATACCCACCTGCAGGTTGCTGTGCGCGGCACGCATGGCCTGTGCGGCCAGACCATGGGCGAGCAGCTCATGGTGCGCCACTTGCAGGGCCAGGCGCAGATCGCGCATGCCCGGCGCATGCTCGCCCGTGTGGTGACCGAGGAACGAAACACACCAGGGCTCGTTGAACGTGGCCCAATAGCGCACGCGGTCACCGAGGCGTTGTACCATGAGTGCCGCATAGTCGGCAAAGGTTGCGCTCAGATCGCGCTGAGCCCAGCCACCGCTGTCCTGGAGAGCTTGTGGCAGGTCCCAGTGATAAAGGGTGGCAAATGGTGTGATGCCCGCCGCCAGCAGGGCGTCTACCAGGCGCTCGTAGAAGTCGAGGCCAGCGGTGTTGACCCGCCCGCGCCCCATGGGCAGCACGCGTGACCAGGCGATCGAAAAGCGGTAGGCCTGCAAGCCCAATTCCTGCATCAACGCAATGTCCGAACGATAGCGGTGATAATGATCGCAGGCCACGTCACCGGTGTGACCTTGCCAGATTTTGCCGGGTGTGTGCGAAAAACGATCCCAGATCGATTCGCCTTTGCCGTCTTCGTTCCAGGCACCTTCGATTTGGTAGGCAGCCGAGGCCGCGCCCCAGGTGAAATTGGATGGGAAAACTGACATCGTGTAAAAATCCTTCCAGTTTGTATGGCCTGTGCGTCGACGTTACTCGACGACCAGTCGGTAGAGTCCACCACTGAGGTCGGTCACATACAGTTCGCCCGCCTCATCTTCACCAAACGAGCTGATGGCCAGTCCGCTTTGCAGCACCTGGTCACGCTGCCAGGAACCGTCCTCGCCGGCATGCAGCGCCCAAATGAAACCACTACAATAATCGCCAAAGAAATAGACACCGTCCAGCGCGGGGAATTGAGTGCCACGATAGACGTAACCACCGGTCACCGAACAGCCGCCTTCCGTGTGCGAATACTCGGTCACCGGGATGACGAGGCCGGCACGGTTACAGTCTGCCGTGGCCGGGAAACAGTGTGTTCCTTCCATGATGGGCCAGCCGAAATTGAGACCGCCGTTGGGATAACCCTTTTGTTCGGCGGGGATGTAGTTGACCTCTTCGTAGGTGTTCTGCCCTACGTCGGCGATCCACAAATCACCACTGTGCCGGTCGAAACTGTAGCGCCAGGGATTGCGTAAACCAATGGCCCATACCTCGTCGCGCACATCCTGCCCATTCCAGTCGCTGGTCACCCACGGGTTGTCGGCCGGCACGACGTAGGGCTGCGCCGGATCACTGGTGACGTCGAGCCGCAGCATCTTGCCCAGGAGGGTTGCCGGATTCTGGCCATTGCCGAAACGGTCATTGGCCGCACCGCCATCGCCCGTACCGATCCACAGATAACCGTCCGGACCAAAGGCCAGCATACCGCCGTTGTGGTTCGGGGCCGGTTGGGCGATTTCGAGGATGCTGAATTCGCTGGCCGCATCGGCCCGGTTGGGGTCGCTACTCACCTGGAAACGCGACACCACCGTGCGGCCATCGCGTGCGGTGTAGTTGACAAAGAAGTAGCCAGTTTCACCGAAGTTCGGTGGAAAAGCCAAACCCAACAGGCCTTGTTCGGAGCCACTGCTGCGTACACGATCGGTGATATCCAGCAACGGCTGGGGCAGCAGCTCACCGCCGGCCAGGATGCGGATGAGTCCCGGCTTTTCGACGATGAACAGCCGCTGGCTGCGGTCACCCGCGTGGGTGACCAACACCGGATCGTCGAGCCCCGACAAGACCTGGCGGACGGCCACGCGGGTGACGTCCGGGTCGAACCCAGACGACGGCGCGATGGTCGGGGTGGGCGGTTCAGTTGCTGTTGGGGGGATGGCGGTTGGCGTGGGGGGGACCGTAGTGGGTGTTGCAGTTGCAGTGGGTGGGGGAGCGACTGCGGTTGGTGGCACCGGTGTGGGCTGCGCCGTGGCCATCACAGGTGCCGGCGTGATGACTGGCGGAGCGGCAGTTGGCGTGCTGGGTTGGCTGCCACATGCGGCGAGGAGCAGGACTGGCAGCAAACCCACCACACATCGCCAACCCACCCAGGGGTGGGAATTACCATGAAATCGAAATGGCATGTCTCAGTCATATCCTCGATGTGCCGTCATGACCTCATTGCGTCCGGCCGCTTTGGCCCGATAGAGGGCTTGATCGGCCGAATGCAGCAGTGCATCACTGGCGAGCCCGTGTTCCGGGAACCCGGCCACACCGGCAGATGCGGTGACCGGCGCCAGAAATCGACCGTGGTATTCGACGTGCAGGTCTTTGATCTCCTGACACAGCTGGGCTGCCAGGACTTCGGCATCGGTCAGGGTGGTATCCGGGAGGATCAGCACAAATTCTTCACCACCATAGCGGCAGACGATATCCTCGGGGCGCGCCCAATGGGACAAAAACTTTCCCAAGGTTTGTAGATAAGCGTCGCCGGCCTGGTGTCCAAATTGGTCGTTGATCTGTTTGAAATGATCGAGATCTAGAATCATAAGACCGAGCGGAATCTCGTGTCGTTCGGCGCGCAAGATTTCGTGGGCCAGCGTTTCTTCGAGATAACGCCGGTTATACAACCCAGTCAGCGGGTCGCGCACGGCCTGGCTGCGGAGTGTTTCACGCAGTCTCAGATTGACCAGAGCCATGCCTGCATGGTCGGCCATGGCGACAGCCAGACGTTGGCGTGATTCGCGGATGCGTTCCCAGTCCTTTTGACTGTTGCCTATGAAGGCGCCATGGCGCAGGTGCAAAAGGCCGAAGACTTCACCTTGTACGGCAATGGGCACACACAGCGAGTCTTCCGTCGTGTTTGAATGTGCATGCGCGCACAACAGCTCGCTGTTAGCCCAGCTGACCTCGTGCAAACGACCACGGCGCAGCGCCCAGCAGGCATCGCGGTCGAAGGGTGGCATATTGGCCGCCTCACCCCCCCACGCGGCAAGCACGGTCAGCTGATTGGAATCATGTGGCAGGGCAAAAAGCGCCCCAGGATCGTCCTCGAACAACTGGCGGGCATACTGGGCGATGACCCGATAGGCCTCGTCCAGGGTCAGGCTGGTTTGCAGCAGGTCGCCCATTTCATTGAGCAGTGAAATTTCGTGGTTGCGCCGTTCGAGCTGGGCGATCCAGTCTGTCAGCTGGTCATTGACCTGGCGCAGTGTGGCTTCGGTCTGTTTACGTTCGGTGGCAAAAGCCACCTGGTTGGCAATCGTTTGCGCCAGGCAGATTTCATCTTCTCCAAAGGTATGCGGCGCGTTGTAGTAGATCATGAACTTGCCGAGCAGACGATCGTCGTAGGTGAGGGGGATGAAGGCGAGGGCGTGGATACCCTCCCGCAGCACGGCGACCCTGACGGCTGCCAGCCGCGGGTCGGTGGCCGCATTGGAAATCAATATCGGCTGCCAGTCTCGGTCTTGCACTGTCCATGGACTATGACCCTCAACCGCCTGGCGGTAGGCGGCCGACAGATTGACCCACGCCCTGAAACGCATGATGCGCTCGTGGTCCAGGGTCAACACGGCGACCCGATCTACGTTGAGAACAGTCTGCAAACCCTGGAGAGCGGCCATAAAGATATCATCCAGGGCACGAGCACTGCTCACGGCCTGGGTGACCTGGTAAACCATCTCCAAATGTTGGACGTGAGTGCTGGGAAGAGAGACGGTCGCGCGTCGCCTCCTGGTAGGTGGGAAGAAGGTCTTTTGAATGCGGTTCATAACTTGGGAGTAAATTGCCATCGGTTCTCGCACACAGCCGGGACAACGCCCACGACGCTGGCAGTCCAGCTTCCGAATTGTAGCCCGACTTGCCCGAAATGTGAAATCGACCAGGGTGGTTACGCAAACCGGCACGGGGTAGGGAGTCGCTCCTGCGCATCCCTACCTCGTGCCGTTCGGCCTGCGGGGAGGTTGACCTCACCCGCCTGAGTTATGTTTACTGCAGAGCGTACACCAGCTGCAAGGTCATGGCCAGCTCCAGTTCGCCGGGGCTGATGGGGCCAGCACCGCCGCCCCCCAGACCACGGGCCGCCGCCACATTTTCGGAGAAGCCGGTGTAGTAACCACCGCCGCTGCCAATCACTTCACTCACCTGCATGATATCACCCAGCTTGACGCCGTTGAGCGTGGCCAGCTCTTCCGCCTTGGCCTCGCCGTCGGCAATCGCCTTGGCTCGCGCCTCCGACTTTGCCTTGGTGGTGTTATCGAGCCCGAAAGTAACGCCGTAGATGTTATTGGCCCCAGCCTCGATGGCGGCGTCGAGCACCTCACCGACCGAGTCGAGGTCACGAATGACCACCTGCACCTGGTTGGTGACGTGGTAGAGCACCTCATCCTGCGTCTTGCCTTCGGTTGCCGGGCGTCGCTCGACCCAGATGTTGTAACCGCTGGTCTGGATGTCTTTCTCGGCCACGCCGGCCGTCTTCAATGCATCGAGCACTGTTTGCATGACGTCCTGCGCTTCGGCGCTGGCTTCCTGCACGGTGGGCTTGACCACCTCGACACCGATCTGGCTGCGTGCCACGTCGGGTTTGATCGTCACCTTGCCCTCACCGACCACGGTGATCGTGCGCGGCAGCGTGTTGGTGGGCGTTGTGGGGGTCACGGTTTGGGCGTTGGCGGTAAGGCCAGAGGCTACGCTGACAGCGATGATAGCCACCAGCAAGACGGCTAACAAAACACCCGGAACGATCCACATATTACGACTCTGAGACATCGTAGTCACTCCTCTCATTCCACATGGATTCGACTGCGTACCCTTCAATCTTTTCGTCTGGTTATGGGTACACAGCCAAGACGGAGACACG
>JAYRNS010000326.1:0-3962 GCA_041912075.1 Anaerolineae bacterium | reverse complement strand
GGCAGTGCCGTCCCAAACCAGTCCACCAGCACGTTGTCCCCAATGGGCCAGTGGGTCGAGAGACAGCCGGCTCCACCAAATAGATCGGGGTATTCCACCAGGGCATACAGCGAGATCAGACCGCCCATACTCGAACCCATTACGAACGTATGCGGTTGCTCGGCCTCGGTTCGATACGTGGCGTCGATGAACGGTTTGAGCTCCAGGGCAATAAAACGCAGGTAATCGTCGGCCATGGAATCGCCGCCCCATTCGGCCACGAAAGCTGCACGTACGGCCCGCGCCTCAGGTAACAGCAGCGGCCTGGCGGGCATGTAGTCCCGCCGCCGGTCGGGGCTGTTCCAAATGCCAACCACGATCGCACCGGGCAGCCCTGTATCCCGCATCAGACGCACAATCGCCTCGTCGACGCCCCAGTCGATGCCATAGGCCGCCCAGGCCGGATCGAAGAGATTCTGTCCGTCGTGCATGTATATCACGGGATAACGCCTGGCTGACGCTTCATCATACCCCGGCGGGCACCACACATCGACATGGCGCGCCGCCACGTACCGCGAAGCAAACGCCGCATACCGCTCCACATATCCGCTCCCATCCGAAAGGTAAATCCTATTCACCCTCTCCCCCCCAATCTAAAACCTAAAATCCAAAATCCAAAATTGACACGCCTTCTCCCCTATGGTATCCTCTGAACCCACAACCGCACACCCATCGCCATGACGGAGAGAGTACGCAGGAAGCTGCAGTCCAGAGAGCGACCACCCGCTGCGAAGGTCGCCTGCCAGACCTGCCGAAAGACCCTCCCGAGCTGCGAGACCCAACGCGACGTCTTCACCCGCCAGTAGGTCCCGCCGGCAGCGCCCGTTACGCGCCAAAGGTCATCGCAGACCTGCAAGGTTTTCACCGTGAGGTGAAGACGAACCAAGGTGGCACCACGAGCCGCGCCTCTCGTCCTTGGAGACGAGGGCGCTTTTTTATTGGCAGTCTGCGAGACTTGTCCAGCGGACTGCTCCACACAACGGGTACTGCCGTATTCAGGGAGGTATCATGCAGCACATGACCACCGTCACCGCGCAGCACCCGCAGGCAGGTCTGCCGGCGGGTGTGGTTTCCCAGCCGGCAAACGATCCACCGGCCCGCATCCGTACCATCGATGCGCCGGCCTATGCCGGCCAACGTGTCCGCCTCGAAGGTTGGGTTCATCGTCTGCGCCAGATCGGTGCCATCAACTTTTTGGTGTTGCGCGACGGTTATGGGTTGTTCCAGTCCGTGCTGTCGGCTGACGAATTGGCACCGCTGGCCGGCTGCGTCGAAGGCAGCGTTGTATCTCTCGTCGGCACGGTGACGGCTGAACCGCAGGCGCCCGGTGGGGTCGAGCTGCACGAGGTCACGCTGACCGTGCTGAACGGCGTGACCGAACTGCCACCGTTCGAGATCAACAAAAAGGAAGTCAAAGCCGGTCTGGCCACTTTCCTGGACCATGCCGTCGTCGGTCTGCGCCACCCCAGCAAACAGGCCCTCTTCCGCCTGAGCGCAGCCGTCATGACCGGGTTTCGCACGACCCTGGTGACACAGGGTTTTACCGAAGTGCAAACCCCGAAACTCGTCGCTTCAGCCACCGAAAGCGGCGCTAACGTCTTCAAGGTGGACTACTTTGGCCGGCCAGCCTACCTGGCGCAGAGCCCGCAGTTCTACAAACAGACGATGGTCGGTATCTTCGAGCGCGTCTTCGAAGTCGGCCCGGTCTTTCGGGCTGAGCCGCACGACACGACGCGCCATATCAACGAGTATGTCAGCCTTGACGTCGAGTTCGGGTTTATCCAGGATCACTTCGACGTGATGGCGATGCTGGGTGCCGTCATCCGCGGCATCCTGGCGCACCTCGAGATGACCTGTGCGGCTGAGCTGACCCAGCTCAAGATCCGGCGGCCCGTTTTTCCAACCGCAGCCGGCGTGTCGATCGACCCGGGTGGGTTTGTGGCCGGCATCCCGTGGATTTATTTCCCGGCAGCCCAGGAGCTGATCTTCCAGGCTACCGGTGAAGACTGCCGGGGCGAGCCCGACCTGGCGCCGGCGCACGAGCGCTGGCTGGGTCAATGGGCCTTGAATCGATTTGGCAGCGACTTCCTGTTTGTTACCGGCTACCCGATGGGCAAGCGTCCGTTCTACACCCATCCCAACCCGGCTGACCCGGCCTATTCCAACAGCTTCGACCTGCTGTTCCGCGGCACCGAGCTGGTGACCGGCGGGCAGCGGCGGCACCGATACGACGACTACCTGGCCGCGCTGGCAGCACACGGCATCACCGACCTGGCGCCATTCCAGACCTATCTGGAAGTCTTCAAGTACGGCATGCCGCCGCACGGCGGGTTTGCGATTGGGCTGGAGCGGTTTTTGATGCAGCTGCTGGAGCTGGATAATATCCGGCTGGCAACGCTCTTCCCGCGTGATCTCAATCGTCTGGCGCCTTGAGGCGAGATCGCCACGCCTGCCAGCCGGCCGCTGGTTACACTTCCGGCCCCGTCGCCCATACGATCCGCGGATCGACCTTGCGCCCCAGGCGAAACACGGTGGGTCGAAACCCCTGGCGCGGCCAGAGGCGGTCGGCCTCCAGGTTGGCGACGCGCCAATCGGTCTCGCAGACCTGGTAGCCCCGCGCAGCCAGGTCGGCCAGACCGTGGTGGGTCAGCGCACGGTTGATGCCGCGGCCGCGGTATGCGGCACGCGTGCCAGCCACGCTCAGGACCGCGCATTGTTCGGGGATCAGCGGGTTCTCGTCGGTCATGGGCATGGGCCAGTACACCTGGAACCCCGCCACCTGTCCATCGACTTCGGCCAGCCAGGCGATGGCCTCGGCGTCGTCGACGATCGCTTCGTACTCGCCGCGCAGCTCGGCGACCCGCTCGGGCAGGGATGCGCCCCAGCAGGGTGCGGCCGCAAAGTGACGCGACAACAAGGGGGCCAGCTCGCGCAGCACCGGTTTGTCAGCCACGGTGGCCGGCCGGATGGTGACCGCCGGGTCGGTCACGGAATCGAAGGAGACGGCACGCGGCAGCCGGCACAGACCATGCGCCTGTTCCTTACCAAAACTGAGGGCAAACCAGATTTCCAGGACCGACGGGTCAGCAGCCGTGAGCATGACGAAATGGTCGAAGCAGCCCTGGGCCAGCCAAACGGGTCCGGCCGCGGCGTACAAATCACGGTAGAGCTCGACATCGACCTCGGGCGCCAGGGCGTGGCCGGCCAGGGGTATCCAGGCGATACGTCCGCGCTGGGTGTCGATGAAGGTGTCACCGAAGAGGAAGCCTAACAGTCGTTCGCCGTCGAACGCCGCCGCACCTGAAGTGCGCGGGCGCTCCCAGACCGCCGCCACCGCCGCGCGCGCAGCCGTCGGATCCTCGTAACGTGCGGGCAGGTCAGGCAGAACGGTTCGTTCGCGCCAGTGTCGCGCCGCGAGCAGGTCGCCAGCCTGGGACAGGTCGTCCGTAGTAAATGAAACGATGCGTGGTTTCGGCATGGACGGATACGCTCCCATCAGTTTCGCTGAGGCACAACTGCGCCATCGTAACCCACAGCGAGGTGTTTGTCAACTGCGGCGGTTGATTTGCCGGAACCGCATGGGGCGTGCGCTTTGGGCCTGCCGACCGACACCGTCGCACCAAAGCGGCAGCCAGGCTGCCGCACGCCAAATTCGCGCATTCGCGACCGGCATGCGCGGACGGCCGCGCTGCCGCACGCCCGATTGGCCGATCGTTCAGACCGTGTTATACTCCACGCCCATGATCGACCGGTTCAAACGCACCTATCAGTCGTATCCCACAAGCTTTCGTGCCCTGGTGATCGCAATGTTCGTCGATCGCCTGGGCGGCACGATCCTCTACCCCTATTTCGCGCTCTACATCACGCGCCAGTTTGGGGTCGGCATGACCGAGGCCGGTGTCCTGCTGGGGCTGTTCTCGGTT
>JAYRNS010000325.1:0-5556 GCA_041912075.1 Anaerolineae bacterium | reverse complement strand
TGCCCGGGGCAGCGTCCCCCTCAATCCGGCGTCGATCGCACTGGCGTTGTTGATATCGGCCGGGTCCTGGTTCCTGGTCAGCTGGGCAATTACGATTGCCGCCGTCGATGTCGAGCATGACGTTGCCGAGGCCCAGGCTGGCGATGACACCTCGACACCCTGACGTCTCCATCCGCGCCCTGCTGATCGACCTGGATGGTGTGATGTTCGTTGGTGAGACGCCCATTCCGGGTGCGGCCGGTTTTATTGCAGATTTGCAGCGGTCCGATATACCGTTTTTGTTCCTCTCGAACAACCCCACCCTCACGCCGGCCCAGTATTCCCGCAAGCTGGCGCACATGGGCGTGCAGGTGGAAGCAGCTCAATTCTGGACCAGTGCGTTGGCCACCGCCGCGTGGTTACGCGAGCAGGCCCCGGCGGGTACGACCATTTACATGGTAGGTGAAGACGGCCTGCGCTCCGCGCTCATGGCAGCCGGCCTGCGGCTGGTGGACGATTGGCGGGCGGCAGCCTGGGTGGTCGCCTCGTTGGACCGGCAGGTCACGTGGCGCAGGCTGGCCGATGCTGCCCTGGCCATCCAACATGGAGCCCACTTTGTGGCCACCAATGCCGATCTGACCTTGCCTTCAGAGGAAGGTGCGCTGCCCGGTGGCGGCGCATTGGTCAACCTGCTGCAAGTCACCACCGGTACGGCGCCGCGGGTGATTGGCAAACCGCAGCGTACGATGTTCGACCAGGCGCTGCGGCACCTGGGCAGCCGTACCGACGAGACATTGATGGTGGGCGATCGTTATGAAACCGACATCGCCGGTGCGCAGCAGGCGGGGCTGCGTACGGCAGCGGTGCTGACCGGCGTTACCCCGGCGGCAGAGTTCGCCTTAGCCGACCCACCGCCGGATTGGGTCTTGCCCAGCATTGCTCACCTTAGGGCCGTGATTTGGCCGGAGAGAGATGCAGCCTGACAGCATCGAAGCAGGTAACCATGCACAAATGGGCTCGTGATCTGACATGACACCACCAGCTGCGACGACCATCGTCGTTTTTGGCGCGTCGGGCGACCTGACGCAGCGTAAGCTTATCCCTGCCCTCTTCAGTCAATTCCGTAAGGGTCGTTTGCCGGCCAGTATGCGTATCGTCGGCTATGCCCGCCGGCCCTGGGACGATGACCAGTTTCGTCAGCACTTGCTGGAGGGCATGCAGACTTTTGCCCTGCAATCGTATCATGCCGACGACTGGGCCCGATTTGCCTCGCAGCTCTACTACGTGCGCGGCGATCTGGCCGGAGCTAACGACTATGCGGGGCTGCACGACCGCATGATCGCCCTGGAAGGCGGGCCGGCGAACCGTCTTTATTACCTGGCGGTTGCACCCGAGTATTACGTCGCCGTCGTTGGCAACCTGGGTGCCTATGCCATGGCCGAGGAGGACGCCGGCTGGCGCCGGTTGGTCATAGAGAAGCCATTCGGACATGACCTGGCGTCGGCCCAGGCCCTGAACAGTGCCGTACACGCCGTCTTCGACGAGCACCAGGTGTACCGCATCGATCACTATCTGGGCAAAGAGACGGCGCAAAACATCATGTTCTTTCGTTTTGCCAATACGATCTTCGAGCCGCTGTGGAACCGCAATTATGTCAGTAATGTGCAGATTACCGTGGCCGAACAGGTCGACGTCGGGCATCGCGCCGGTTATTACGACCAGGTCGGCGTGCTGCGTGACATGTTTCAGAATCACCTCTTGCAGCTGCTGACGCTGGTGGCGATGGAACCGCCGGCCTCGTTCAGCGCCGATGCGGTGCGCAACGAGAAGGTGAAGGTGCTGGCGGCGGTCCGCCCACTTACCCCAGACGCCATCCCAATCGACACCGTACGCGGGCAGTACACTGGCTATCGCAGCGCCGAGCGTGTGGCGCCCGACTCAACCACGGCCACCTATGGTGCGCTGCGCCTCTACATCGACAACTGGCGTTGGCAGGGTGTGCCGTTTTACCTGCGTTCGGGTAAGGCCCTGGTCAGCAAAAGCACCCAGATCATCGTGCAGTTCCGCCGGCCACCGCACGTGATGTTCAACCTGCCGGCGGGCAGCCACATCCATTCCAACATCCTCTCGATCTGCGTCCAGCCTGACGAAGGCATACACCTGCGGTTTGTCGCCAAGGTGCCCGATTCGGCCCAGGAGATGCAGCTGGTCAACATGGAGTTCAACTTCCGCTCGGCGTTCACCGGACAGCAGCTGCCCGACGCCTACGAGCGGCTGCTGTTGGATGCACTCAATGGGGATGCCTCGCTGTTCACGCGCAGCGATGAGATCGAACAAGCGTGGAAGCTCATCGATCCCATCGTCTACGGATGGGAAGTGCAGCAGATACCGGCGCTCGATCTGTATGCCCCGAACACCTGGGGCCCGCCTGCGTGTGATGAGCTGCTGGCGCAGGACGGTAACAACTGGCGTTCGGGTTGCGAGGAGCCCTCTATGCCGGGTACCACCGTCACTACGGAAACGTGAGGCTGGGCTGAAAACGTGAGGGTGAAGCGTGACGGTGAACCGTGATTCAGGAACGTGATACAATGGAAAATACCCAGAATCAGGTAGCGGCCTTCAAACAGGCGGCGGCCGAATATGCGGTGGAATTCGTCACTTCGGGTATGGTCGTGGGTCTGGGGGTTGGCAGCACGGCTGTTTTTGCGGTGCGGCGGCTGGCACAGCGCCTGGTGGACGGTACGCTCAGCGACATTGTGGGGATCGCGTGCGCCAATGCCGTCGAGCAGGAAGCCCGGCGGCTGGGAATACCGCTGACGACCCTCAACGACCGCCCCATCGTCGACATCACGATCGATGGTGCCGACGAAGCGGCGCGCCGTGGCCGCAGTTTCGACGTGATCAAGGGCGGGGGTGGTGCTTTGCTCAAGGAGAAAATCGTGGCACAGGCCAGCCGCCGCGAAGTCATCGTCATCGACGAGGGCAAGCTGTCACCGCAGGTTGGCCTGCACTGGCCTCTGCCGGTGGAGGTGGTCCCCTTCGGCTGGCGGGCACAGGCTGCCTACATCGAAGCATTGGGGGCCCGGGTCGTCCTGCGGCTGGGTCAGGACCAGACACCTTACCAGACGGACCAGGGGAACTTTATTCTCGACTGCCGGTTCGGGCCAATCAGCCGGCCGGACGAACTGGCCCGCCAGCTGGCAGCGCGCGCCGGGATTGTGGAGCATGGGTTGTTTGTAGGGCTGGCCACCGACGTCATCGTGGCCGGGGTACGAGGTGTGCGTCACTTCACTGCCGATCGCCTCACGGATGAGGTGGGTTAGGTCGTCATGCCAGATCTCGAGAACAGCCGGGTAGGAACGGTCTCGCTGCAAGTTTTCACCAAGGAGGAAGACCTTAATGCCGCCGCTGCCTGGGCTATCGTCGAGTTAGCCAGCCGCGCGGTGCAGCAGCGCGGCCATTTCGACCTGGTGCTGGCTGGTGGAAACACGCCGCACCGTTTGTACGAATACCTGGCGAGGTATTGTGTGCAGCACATTCCCTGGCCAGACGTGCGTCTTTTTTGGGGTGACGAACGAAGCGTACCGGCTGACCACCCGCAGAGTAACTACCGCCTGGCCTGGGAAACGCTGATCAGCCAGGTGCCGGTTCCCGCCGCACATGTTTTCCGTATGCCGGGCGAAATCGACCCGCCGGCAGATGGCGCCGTCCAGTACGAAAAAATCCTGCGCCGCGTCCTGCAGGTGCGTAAGAATCAGTTCCCTCGTTTCGACCTGGTGCTTTTGGGGCTGGGTGAGGACGGCCATACGGCATCACTCTTCCCAGGCAGTCCCGCCCTGGCGGTCCGCCGGCGATGGGTGGTCGACGTGCAGGCACCGCCAGCCTACGCCATACCGGCCCGCCTGACGCTCACCGCGCCCGTGCTCAACCACGCCCGCGCCGTGTTCTATCTGGTTACCGGAGCAAACAAACAAGCCGCCGTCCAGGCCGCACTGGCCGCACAACCAAACCGCGCCCTGCCCACGGCCCGCATCCGCCATCCCGCCATCACCTGGTACCTGGACACCCCCGCCAGCCCAATCCAAAATCCAAAATCTAAAATCGTCAAGCTGGTTCAACCAACGCCGCCCCCTCATTGGCCGGCGAATTGACCAGCCGTGACACGGCGATGGCCTCCATGGGCTCATCCTCGAACGGATGCAGCAGCGCCATCAGCTCTGCCGGTTCGCGCGGTTCGGGGTCGAGCCACAGGTCGTAGGCGGCGGGTGGCAGAATGACCGGCATGCGGTCGTGGATTGGGCTGATGAGTGGGTTAGCGTCGGTCGTGACGATCGTGCACGACAGGACGGGCTCGGCACCCGGCGGCTGCCAGTACTCCCACAGCCCGGCAAAGGCAAACGGCCGGTGCGAGGCCAGACGAATAAACATCGGGGTTTTGCTGCTGCCCTCTTTTTTCCACTCGTAGAAACCATCGGCCATGATCAGACAGCGGCGTTTGCGAAAGGCGGCGCGAAACGCCGGTTTCTCGGCCAACGTCTCGGCACGTGCATTGATCATGCGGCTGCCGATCGTAGGGTCTTTGGCCCACGACGGTATCAACCCCCAGGTGAACATCTCGACCGTTCGCTGGGGTTTGTTTGCGATCACGGCCACCGGCTGGGTCGGTGCGATGTTATAACGCGGTGTGAGACCAGTGGGTGCTGCCGCGAGGTCGAACTCGGTTTGCAGCATCTCGGGTGAAGCAAAAAGAACGAAGCGTCCGCACATAAAAACCTCACAGTCGCGGCAGCAAGCTGAACGGCTGCTCCAATTTGACGATCATCCCGGGTGGATAATAGCCCTTCCGCAGACTGATGCTGGCATAGACAATCGTGCGCGAACCGACGATACAGCCGGGGTGGAGCACGGCGTTACAGCCAATTTGTACGTCGTCACCCAGGATGGAGCCCATCTTTGCCAGCCCGGTATCGACCAACTGCCCGTTGACTTCGACCTTGATTGTGCCACGTTTGCCGGTAGCCGGATCCTTCTGGCTGGTCAAGGCCAGGTTGCTCAGTTTAGTCCCGGCCCCCAGGTTGACCCGCGCCCCCAGGATCGAATCACCGACATAAGCGAAATGCGGCGCATGCGCCCCATCCAGGAACAACGAGTTCTTGACCTCGCTGGCATGACCCACGATACAATCGTCACCCAGGATCACATCGCCGCGCAGGTATGCACCATGGCGAATGACGCAGTTGCGACCAATGATACACGGCCCGGCCACATAGGCCCCTGGTTCGATCGTCGAACCCTCGCCAAGGTAAATCGACTCGGGGTGTACCAGATAGGCACCAGCGGCGACTTCGCCATACAAACCTGGCGCATACGCGCTGGCTAACTGGGTATGAATGTGGGCCTCGATGCGCGGGATGACGTCCCAAACCCTCGTCACATCCTCGAAGATGCGGCGATGGGCAAAGGCAGATAAGTCGAAAAAGTGACTGGGTGACAGCATAGGGTGTCGACTCCTGGTCGATGTTGATATGGCACGGGCGCTGTTGGTGTGATTGTACCATGAGGGCGGCGGGCGGGGCA
>JAYRNS010000324.1:0-1929 GCA_041912075.1 Anaerolineae bacterium | reverse complement strand
TTGCGCTGCTCATCCTTGCTGATGTGCATCCAAAACTTGATGATGATGTGACCGTCGTCAGCCAACGTGCGCTCGAAGTCGACGATGTCCCGGTACGCTTTACGCCATTCCGGTTCGTCGATCAACCCCTCGATCCGTTCGACCAGGACACGCCCGTACCAGCTGCGGTCGAAGATCGCAATTTGCCCACGGTTGGGCAGCTTGAGCCAGAAGCGCCACAACCACGGGCGGGCCTTTTCGTAGGTGCGTGCGGCGCGGATCGGCCAGACCTTGAAGCCGCGCGGATCCAGCCGCTGCGTCAGATCGTTGATCGTCGAGCCTTTGCCGGAAGCGTCCCACCCTTCGAACAGGATGATCACCGGTATGCCGGCCTCGTAGGTGGCCTGGCCCAGGTCGTACAGACGACGCTGCAAGGCCGGCCGCTGCTGTTTCCATTCTTTCTTGCTGAGTTTGAGACCTAAGTCCACATTTTCGAGCATGGGCGCCTCCGAAGGTCACGCTGTTTTGCGGATCGATACCATGGGTACTGTGGCGTGATTCTGGTGCTCGGTCAGGTTAACACGTGTACCGATCTTGCGGCTGTACGAGCACAGAATGGTGTCAGAATCCAACCTAACTGAGCCTAGTTTACCAGAAATACGGGTATTGTACAAAGCACAACCAGCCCGGAGTGCACTGTACCTTCGGATTGGTTTCCGGTGCCCATTTGGCACTCGGGTCGGTGTACGACTTGCCAGATTGCAGCGTGGGCGGTACACTTGTTTCTCGTGTCCAGCAGGATCATCGTCCCCCAAACGCCTCCGGGCAGTCCATTCTCTCCCCTCAGAAAGGAATACCTGTGCACATGCAACGTTTTTTGATCTCTCTGGCTGTTGGGCTTGGTTTGACAGGTGGTTTGTTCTTCCTGGCCAAAGACAGCGCGGCCGGCAGGGTATCAACACCATCCGGCCCGACCGTCTTCAACATTCCCCCTGGCGACGCCGAACGCGTCCCCCTGGATCGCGACGACGGTGTTTGCACCCTGGCCGAAGCGGTTGAAGCCGCCAACGACCAGGGCAACTCCAATCCGCCGCTCAACGACTGCGGCAGTGGCAGCGCGGGTCTCAACGTGATCCAACTCCAGGCCGGCGATTACGACCTGACCGCGCTGGTGGCCGTCCTCAATGGCGGTAATACGGCGACGTTCAGCATCGTGACCCCCATCGACGTTCGTGGTGTCACCTCGGACACGACGACCATTCGTCGCACGGCCGGTGCCACCGACGAGTTCCGCTTTTTCTACGTGGGCAGCGGTGGTGGTCTGACCCTGAAGGACCTCACCCTGAGCGGTGGTTTTGCCAACGCCGGCAGCGGGGGCGGGGCGGTGCGCACCGATGGTTTCGGTGTGCTGACGGCAACGAGCGTTTCGATGCTCAACAACACCGCGCGCCTCGGTGGTGCGTTGTTCAATGGCGGTGTGACCCACATCGTGAACAGTCGATTCGTCGGTAACAGCGCCAGCGAAAACGACGAGGGTCTGGGTGGGGCGATCTACACCACCAACCGGATGGACATGACCACATCGGCTGCCACCGGCAACACGAGCACCCAACACGGCGGCGGGATCTACGTGGCCGGCAGCGGCAGCGGTGAAGTCGAAATCAACCTGTCGTCGATCAACGACAACGTGGCCAACTCGGATACCAGCGGCCAGGGGCACGGCGGCGGTATCTACCATGCCGTGGGCAAGCTCGACCTCTGGACCAGCACGCTGGCCAACAACGCCGCGGTGCCGGCCTTGCCAACCCTGGACGATGCCAATGGTGGCGGGTTGTACGTGGCCGATACCTTGACCGCGACCTTTACCCTGGTGACGGCCAACGCCGCCAGCAACGGCGCGGGTGTGTACCAGGCCGAGACCGGTTCCTCGGTCATCAATCATACACTGTT
>JAYRNS010000323.1:0-7038 GCA_041912075.1 Anaerolineae bacterium | reverse complement strand
TTTTTGCGGCCCCTTTATACCACGAAACTGAGGATAAGTCAACAGATAACTTGGTTGGTCAAGCTTGGGCCTTCACGCACTTTCTGGTATAATTTTGCGAACAAGAGTTCGTTTGCCGCGAGTTTTGTCATGGATGAACGCACCATTTCCGGGAAAAAGAAACCAGAAGAAATCGCCCTGGACGCGGCCCTGCGCCCGCGGACGCTGGCCGATATGGAAGGCCAGGACCGTCTGCGCGACAATTTGCGCATTCTCATCGAGGCCGCGCAGCAGCGTCGCGAACCTTTGGATCACATCCTGTTCTACGGACCTCCCGGCCTGGGCAAAACCACCCTGGCCAACGTGCTGGCCAACGAAATGGGCGCCAGTCTCAAGGTTACGGCAGGACCGGCCATCGAGCGCGCCGGTGACCTGGCGGCCATTCTGACCAACCTGAGCGGGGGCGACATTCTCTTCATCGATGAAGTACACCGCCTGGGGCGCGCCGTCGAGGAGATTCTCTACCCGGCGATGGAGGACTTTGCGCTCGATATCGTCATCGGCAAAGGTCCAAGCGCACGATCGATCCGCCTCAAACTGCCGCGTTTTAGCATCATCGGTGCTACCACCCGCCTGGCACTGCTCACGGCACCGCTGCGTGCCCGGTTTGGTGCGGTCTACCGCTTCGATTTTTACACCGAAGATGCGCTGCAGCGGATCGTTCTGCGCGCAGCCGGCCTGCTCAATGTCCCCATCACCACCGACGGCGCACGTGAGATAGCGCGCCGGTCGCGCGGCACCCCACGCGTCGCGCTGCGTTTGCTGCGCCGCGTGCGCGACTACGCCCAGGTGCGCGCCGATGGCCATATCGATGCTGCCGTCACCGATGCCGCCCTGCGCCTGCTCGACGTCGACGAGCTGGGACTGGATGACCTGGACCGGCAGGTGCTGCACGCCATTATCGGCAAATTTGGCGGGGGACCGGTTGGCCTGGAGACAATCAGCGCCTCAGTATCCGAAGAGGCGGATACCATCATGGACGTCGTGGAGCCCTACCTGCTGCAACTCGGTTTTTTGGAGCGTACCCCGCGCGGGCGTGTTGTGACCCCGCGCGCCTATACGCACCTCGGTCTGGTGGCACCAGCCGCTGCCCCATCCCGCTCGACGCAGGGTACACTTTTCACCAGTGACCTGGACACCGACTGACGAATGCCCCTGCAAACGTCTGATTTTGATTACACACTGCCCCCTGCGCGCATTGCGCAGACCCCGATCGAGCCACGCGACGCCGCGCGCCTGCTGGTAGTACACCGCCAGACCGGTGGGCTCGAACATCGGGTATTTGCGGATTTGCCCGGTTATCTCAACACCGGTGACATTCTCGTGGCCAATGACAGCCGTGTGCTGCCTGTGCGTCTGTGGGGGCGCAAATCCAGCGGGGGGCAGGTCGAGATCCTACTGTTAAAGCCACTGACTGAGACGCATTGGGAGGCCCTCGTTCGGGGCAAGCGGCTGCGTCCGGGTGTGGTGATCGAGTGTGCCGCGCGCTCACCCGGCGTGTCGCCCACGCTGATGGCAACCGTTGTGTCCATCCATGACGACGGCATTCGAACCCTGCAGTTTGATCGCCCCCCGCTGGCCGAGCTCGATCACTTCGGCGAGATGCCGCTGCCACCCTATATTCACGAGCCGCTGCACGAGCGTGACCGCTACCAAACCGTGTATGCACGTGTCCAAGGGTCGGCCGCCGCACCCACGGCAGGTCTACACTTTACACCCCGACTGATCAGCCAGCTCGGCCAGGCCGGCGTCGAGTTTGTGTTTGTGACCCTGCACATTGGTCTGGACACTTTTCGCCCCGTCCAAGTTGAGGCGATCCATGAGCACCGCATGCACAGCGAATGGGCCGACCTGCCGGCGGCCAGCGCACAGCAGATCAATACGCGGCGCGCCGCGGGTGGCCGCTGTGTTGCGGTAGGTACCACGGCCGTGCGGGTACTCGAAAGTGCAGCCCGACAGGCTGCGGCAGCAGACCCTGTACCTGCTTTCCAAGGATGGACTGACCTCTTTATTACACCTGGATTCGATTTTCGTGTGACCGACGCCCTGATCACGAATTTTCACCTGCCACGTTCCAGCCTGTTGATGCTGGTCAGTGCTTTCGCGGGCAAGGCGCTGATCGATCATGCCTATGCCGAAGCTCTGCGCCACGATTATCGCTTCTTTTCGTTTGGTGATGCCATGCTGATTCTATGAATACAGTTGCCATTTTCTGAAATTGCCGGCGCGGGCTGATTTTGATTTATGCAAAGCTGTGGTAGAATAGCGGGCGAACAGCGCACGGATTGACCGCGCATGTGTCCAGGCATCGGGCCATTCGTGGCCCAATTGGCGGACGAGCGGCGTTCGTCGTGCATGAGGCGTAACGCAAGCGCGTGAGGGGTTTGTGAGGGAGAATGGAAGACCACATGCGGGAAGCTATCGATGCGTTTATCGATTATACACGGGCCGAGAGCTCTGAACATACAGTCGCAGCCTATCAAAACGATCTGAACCAGTTCCTCGATTTTCTTCAACATGACCACCTGGCCGGTTCTCCGACGCGTTGGACCGATGTCACACCAGGTGCGGTGACGGCCTACATTCTGGACCTCAAAGAGCGGGAATACGCTGCCGCCAGCGTGGCGCGTAAAGTGGCCGCGCTCAAGTCGTATTTTGCCTATCTGGTGTCGCGCGGGCTGATTACCCACAGTCCGGCCAGTGAGATTTCATCACCCCGGGTGGAGAAACACCTTCCGCACACCATCGAACGCGAGAAGGTCGAGCGACTGTTGGCTGAGCCCGCGCAACACCACAACCCCAAGGCCCTGCGCGACAAGGCACTGCTGGAACTGCTCTATGCGACCGGGATGCGCGTCAGCGAGGTGGTGGCGCTGGATCTGGCGGACGTCGACATCGGCGCCGGCATGATCACATGTAACAGCCATAACCGCCGGGCGCGTGTGATCAAAATCAGCGGCCCGTCGATCGATGCCCTCGATGCCTACTTGATGGATGGCCGTGCCCATTTGCTGTCACCAGCCAAACCCGCCGAGCCGGCCTTGTTCGTCAACCATCGCGGCCAACGCCTGACTCGCCAGGGGCTCTGGCTGATCGTCAAGTACTACGCCGACCAGGTGGGTATCACCGACGAAGTGACGCCGCACACCCTGCGGCATTCGTTTGCGGCCCATAAACTGGCCAGCGGCGAAGCCAACGTCCAGGAAGTGCAGCGCACACTGGGGCATGCCAGCCGCTCGACAACCCAGGTATACACCATGCTGGCAGCTACCACGGTCGGGAGTGCTGAACGATGAACACATCGTGGTTGACAGCGGTTCAGATCGAGGAAGCTGCGCGGTTCGTGCGCCAGCACACCCGGCATACCCCGCAGATTGGGCTGGTGCTCGGTTCTGGCCTCAGCCCCCTGGCCGAAACGATCGGCGACGCGGACCGCATTCCATTTCACGACATTCCCCATTTCCCGGTCAGTACGGTGGAGGGGCACAGCGGTACGCTGGTGATTGGCTGGCTGGAAGGTCAGGCTGTGCTCGCTCTACAGGGCCGCGTGCATTTTTACGAAGGCTACTCCATGCAGCAGATCACGCTCCCGATCCGCGTGATGCAGCTGTTAGGGCTACACACCGTGATCCTGACCAATGCCGCCGGGGGTATCAATGCAAACTGGCGTGCGGGTGACTTGATGCTGTTGACCGACCACATCAATTTTCTGGGGCTGGCCGGGCACAATCCGCTGCTGGGTCCCAACGAGCCCGCCTTTGGCCTACGTTTTCCCAGTATGACCAAGGTCTACGACCCCGAGCTGCGGCGGCGTGCGCTGGAAGTGGCGGCTCGACTGGATCTGCCACTGCGCCAGGGCGTGTACGTCAACGTCTCAGGGCCTATGTTCGAGACACCGGCCGACATTCGATTTTTGCGCGCAATCGGCGCAGACGCCGTTGGGATGTCCACGGTGCCTGAAGCGATCGTGGCGCGGCATGGGGGATTACGCGTGCTGGCTGTTTCGGCCATCGCCAACATGGCGATTGACTCGACCGAGACCAGCAGCGAGACGACGCATGAAGAAGTACTCGAGGCTGGCAAAACCATCGTGCCCCGTCTTTCAGCCCTCCTGCGCGGTGTTCTCGGTGATCTGCCGCCCGCGCCCGGCACCTAAAGGCGTCGCATGGCGATTGTTGTCAAACTGATTACGGACTACGCCCCATGGATCTATGCGGCGTGTGGGTTGGTGGCACTCTGGTATTTGCGCACCGCCATTATCGCACGCCGTGAGCGCCGCCAGGCCGCGTTTACCCTGGAACGTGAAGCCGCGCTGAATAAAACCTACCAGGCGTTTGCGGTTGCGCTGCTGCTGCTGATCGTGATAGGCGTCGTCTACTTCATCACCACCTGGATCGCCACTGCGATCGAACCATTGGTGGTGGCGGTCGTTTCACCCACACCGACTGCGCTGGTTCTACCCAGCGTGACCCCAACACCGGAACCGGTCACCCCGACCCCGACGCCCACCGCCGTACCTACCCAGGCACCCACGGCGCGCCCAACCCCGACCCCCGCGCCGGTGGTCACGCGTCCACCCGTCATTGTGGCACCCAGCTGCCCGGATGGCCGGGCGCGCCTGGTGCAGCCGGGTGTCAACCAGACCGTGTCAGGCAGTGTTCAGGTCATTGGCACGGCGGCAGCCGACCAGTTTGCCTATTACAAACTTGAATTCAAGCCAGCCGGTGCACCAGGCGACCCAACATTCATTCTTTCGCGCACACAGCCCGTCTCCGACGGCCCGTTGGGCACCTGGAATGTCAGCGGTTTACCGGCTGGCACTTACATCTTGTACCTGCGTACCGTCGACGCCACAGGTAACTATGGCGAGTGCGCCGTGCAGGTTCAAGTCAGCGGATAATCTTTTTTGCCCGTGTAGTGGCCTCTGCCGGTGAGATTGCCGGGTGTGCAGTGGCCAAGACACGTGCGTGTAACATTTGTGGCGCTTCACTCGTTACATGGATGAAGGTGCCGGGACAATGCCTCTTGCGCACACCGGCCAGCCATCGACGAGGGAGAGCGACCGACCCATGACCTATGAGGCGGTGATGTTAGGCCAGGTCAGGCCCACCACGGCAGAGCTGCGTGCACTGGACGATCTGTTCGAACGTCTTTATGCGACGTACAATCGTCCCCTGTACAACTATATCTATCGCCTGGTTGGCAGCTGGGAGCAGGCCGAAGACCTGACGCAAGAAGTCTTCCTCAAAGCCTACAATGCCCTTGGCCGGCTGCCAGCCGATGCCAACCATCGCGCCTGGCTGTACCGCATTGCCACCAATACCTCGTACGACGTGCTGCGCCGGCGGCGGTTGATTCAGTGGCTGCCGTTTTTCGACAACGATCGCTCGAGCGATCTCGACGATCCGGCGCGGCAGACCGCCGATGCCCTGGCGGTACAGGCAGCTCTCCACCGCCTGCCGGCCGATCAGCGCACCTGTCTGCTGCTCTACGTGTGCGACCATTTTTCCACCGAGGAAATCGCCGAGATCATGGGATGTTCGCGCGGGGCTGTCAAAACACGCCTGTTTCGTGCGCGTGAACGGTTCCGGCAGGTCTACCCAGGCGGTGAGGAGAGTCTGCCATGACCGCGCCGAACCACGAGCAGGTTCGGCTGCTCCTGGCCCATTACCGCGAGCTGGATGACCGCGAGCGGCGGCAGGTCGAGCAGCACCTGGCGACCTGCGCCGATTGTCGCGCGATCCGTGCCACCTACGAGCAGCAGAATGCGTCCCTGCGTGCGCTGCCCAGCCGCACGCCGTCCAGCCAGATATACCGCAACCTCACAGCTGAGATTGCCCACCAACCGCCCACGCGTCCGTGGTACCGCCGGCTGCCGGCCGAAGTGGCGTTCGTCGCCATTGCGGCCACGCTGCTGCTGGCGTTCTTCAGCGTCATTCAGCTGCAGGGGCTTCCCCAGGAAACGGCGGCGCATACAGCCACCCCGGACGCCCTCGTCGTTGGCGTAGATGGCACGGTCGAACCGGTCATGACGCCCACGCGGACCGTGCCGCCGCCAGCTGCAGTGGCTGCGACTGTGGCCGTGACCTCTTCCGCTGCGGTGTCAGCCACTGGGGCAGCTGAGGTGCTGCCGTCGATGACCTATGTCATCGATCGCAACGATGGCACGACGCTGGTCGCTGCACGGCTAGATGGTGCCGAAGTGAGCCACGAGCAGACCATAATGCCGGCATTGGAGGCCGCACCGCGTGTCAGTCCCGATGGCCGGTGGACAGCCCTGGGGCGCGACGGCATCACACTGCTGCCCAATACGGGGGATCCTGCGGTGACGTTGGTACCCGCCGACGAGCTGCCGGGTGAAGTGGTTTCTCTGGCGTGGGCACCCGAAGGTGCTGCCCTGGCCGCAACGGTGCGCCGCCCCGATGGCACTTACCAGGTGTCGACCATCCTGCTGCAGGCTGGCCTGCCTCAGGAAACATTCGGGTTCGATCGCGGCTTCCCTCGGCTGCTGGGATGGGATGCCACTGGCCAGCAGGTGGTGATCCTGCTGACGGCTGACGAAACGAACGACGCCAGCGGCCAGATTCAGATTCTGGCACCAGGCCAGGCGCCCGTCATACAGCCTTACAGCTATGCCGCGGCACCGGGCTGGCGGTTGCACCAGGCCACCCTGGGGCCGCGCGGCCGCTGGGTCTACTACCTGGCCGATCAGCCAGGCGGTGGTTCGGTGCTCATCCGCCAAAGCCTGCGTGATGGCAGTCAAACCGTGGCACTTTCGGCAACCCTGCCGATCGACAGCTACATCCTGGCCGATGACGAAAACCATGTAGTGTATACGTTGACCGCGGCAGCCGCCAGCGGCGCACCACGCACCAACGTGCGGTTGTTGACGTTTAGCACAGGCAAGCCAGTGGCGCTCACTAACCTGGCGGGCAGTCCCGTATCGTTGTTGGCCTGGTCGCCGATGATCACCTCGCCGTTGGAGAGCTGGGTCGTGCT